>NZ_JAGAXX010000001.1 GCF_017940815.1 Methanobrevibacter sp. | reverse complement strand
CAGGCATTACGGTATACAGATACTTGAATGTAATGTCATTAGGATGGTGAACGTCACCGGTTTCAATCATATTTCACCTCAAAATTCATTTTTGAGATTTCATGAAATCCTTTGAAAATTACATATATGAATATAATAGTTAAATTCAAAAGTATTTAAGCTTTAAACAAGTATAAATCAATATTTAGCCAAATAAATAAAAAATAAACAGTTTTTTATAATTTAAAAACAAAATTGACCTTAAAATAAAAATTAAAAAAAAGTTGATTGAATCGAATCAATCAAAATGTCTAGATTTTCCTTGCAGTAATGCAAATCCAATCGTTTTCATCATCAACGTATGCCTTGAAATCCTTAAATCCTGTCTTTTCAAGGGATTCCTTAAGGACTTCCTCAGAATAGATTTTCATGTCCAGGAGCTCAACCAGATCATCGTATTTTTCCATCTCTCCTTCACGGTAGACCGCTTCGTTGCAGAAAAATACAAGACCGTCCTTCTTGAGAACCCTGTTGACCTCTTTCAGGTCATTTATGAAATCAGGCCAGAAGTATATTGTCTCAAATCCTGTGACAATGTCGAATGTCTCATCGTAAAACGGCATTTCTGAAACTGATCCCTGCAAGACGTTGACTATTCCCCTGTCAATTGCGTCCTTGTTAAGCTCTATTGACTTTTCAACGCTCACTTCGGAGTAGTCTATTCCGACAACCCTTCCGTTGTCTGATATCTGTGCCGCAAACCTTTCGATGTTTCTTCCGCCACCGCATCCGATATCCAGAATCTTGCTGTCTTTCCGGATTTCAAAATGGCTCACTCCCCACTGTGCCATGGACTCGTGGGATTTGTTCATCCTGTCAAGAATCTGATGGCCCAATTCTCCTACAGGCTTTCTTGCGTTCTTGATTAGTTCCTTATCCTCTATATGATGACCTGTGTTTACCTTATCGTTTTCTGACATTTCATCACCTACTTTTTCATTCCTTTTCGGGTCTTTATAGCTTGACCTGTCTCGAACTGCTCTATCTCGCATGCTCCTAAAAGAGCCTTACCGTAGGCAAGCAACTTATCCTCCTCATTTACAATTAAAACCTCATCCTTTGAGCGTATGTTTTCGTCACATTCAACGACGAACTTGCAGAACACGCTTTTACCGTCAAGTGCAAAAGGTTCTGAGTCCTTGTTTACAACCACACGGTTTTGCGGATACGGCATTGCATTGTGAAGTCTTTTTGCGCCCTCTTTTGACAGAATAAGGTATGAGTCTGACGCCCTCATGTTGACAATGAGGACCTTGCCGTCATAGATGTGCCTGATTTTTCCGGTTTTCTTACTCTTTTCAATGTTGATTTTACCTGTGAAGAGCGCTTCACCTGCTCCAACACCGAACTGATAGTCTGCAATTGCCTTAATCTTTTTGATGTCATCCTTGGTGTATCTGACCTCTTCTGAAGCCTCGAACTTGTTGAAAAGCTCAATGTCAAGGTCCTTCATGACCCTGGAGTGGATGAGCACCTGATCATAATATTCAATAAACTCGTTTATGAAGTCCTCTATGAACTCAATGCTGTCCACATCACGTGTTTTTGGTGAGTCGTTCTGGCTTAGCGGATAGACCTCATCTATTTCAAGAGGTATGAGTCCGAACGGAATGTCCAATACCATGAAGTCTGTGTTTTCCTCATCTATCTCATGCTCTTCGCCGTAGACATAGAATTCACCTAGCTTTCCTGATACGAATTTTGAGTAAGGCTTTCTTGTTGGCGGAAGGATTACCAGGTCACGCTTTTTAGGCATTTGCCTGAGCTTTTCAAGGTGTCTTATGACTTCAGGCCTTAAAAGGGATTCCGGGCCTGTGTAGAAGAATGCTGATTTTTTGCTTCTTGGGTCGTATTTTTCCAGGTCCCTTGAATAAAGTCCCAATTGCCTTCTTGCCTCAAGAAGTGCAGGATGGGCTCTGCATCTCTCTTCGACAAGTTCCATAAGGCTTCCATCATAAATGGCCTGTCTGATTAATCTCAACTCCGCAAAGGATACGTGAAGGTTGTGTTGAGCTATTAGATCCCTCCTTTGCTTTTTAGGCATTGCCCTCAAGTCATCCGGAGTGTATTTGGTACAAACCTCACAGGAGCATGGCATTTCCTGAAGGTTTTCAAGCTTGTATGTTCCCCTTGTTGAAAGGAGCCTGTCATCCTCTGCATATAAAATGTATGCAGCTGAATCGAAGAGGTCACATCCCATTGCAACGCATAGCGCAAATATCATCGGATGTCCCGCTCCCATCAGGTGACGAGGAGTGTCGTCTCCAAGTTCCTTCATTGAGTTCATTACAACGTCCACAAGGTCCTTGTAGTGGTAGGACTCCATAAGTGGAACGACCGCACCGATAGGATATAAGTCCGCATCCAATTTGGTCAGCTCTTTTGCGCATTCCCTTCTCAAGTCGAGAAATGTTGAGCCTTGAACCACTGAGTTCAAAAGCATCTCTATGTTGTTTTCCTTTTTGAACTCGACGGCTTCCCTTGCCCTTTCAAGGGTGATTTCAAGGTCACTTTCAGCCTTCTCCCTGTCGACGAACGGCGCTGTCGGAATGTCCAGGCTTGTTCCGATGTCTGTTTTTATCAATTCCTGAAACTCAAGGACTTCCTTGTTGGTGATTTCAACATCACCGTACACTGAAAGCTGGAATGATCCTGAATCTGTCATGATAGGTCCGTCAAAGTTGATTAGCTTGTGAAGACCTTCCTCAACAGCCTTTGCCTTAAGTTCCTCATCCTTATAAATCAAGTATGCATTTGTTATCACGATGTCCGCACCGTACTTGGCAACGTCTATCGCCTGTTTTCTCGGGTGAATTACGGGCATCAGTGCAGGTGTCTTGACATCCCCATGCTTGGTTTTCAAAACGCCAACACGTCCCATATTGTCTTTCGCTTTAATTTCAAACATTTATTTTACCTTACTAATATTAATTAAAATTACTTTTAAATTAGAAATTATATAAATTTTGCTCACATTGAAGATAAAAATTGGAATTTGAATGTATTTGACAATATTGGAGGAAAAAAATAAAAAAAAGGTTAAGATAACTTAACCTTATGTAGATGTCCATCTACATCGGTGAATCAATTATTATAGGATTGATTAAACTTTAATGGTTTCGGAATCTCTTCTGGGGAGAAATAACTTATATAAATTTAACATTATTTCCATAGTTGAACAAATTCTATCATCAGTGTTTTTAAGCGAAACGATAGTAAACCTATTTTTAGAATTTAAATCAATCCCATATCGCATCATAGCATTGCATCAAATTTTTCCGCAATGCCATGGAGTGTCAACAATTTTTAAAGACGCATAGACCTACGTCCCATCTTATCAGAGGTTACCGATAATCAGACTAAGCAAAAATACATTTATTTTATGCTTAATGTCAGCATTCATAATATTCCCAATATAAATCAAAATGCATATGAATGCTACTTTATTATTATAAAATAAGCACCTATATAAATGTTTTTATCAAATAATAACAAAAATACTACACTAATGACAAAAATAAGCAATATTAAGTGAGAAAAATAGCCGATTATTAGCCTCGAAATTAAAAATGTTCACATCACTACCCATATTATCAGATATCCTCCATTCTAAAACATTTATAGAAAAAATCAACTACAAAAATATCATACATTTAAGTTTTAGAATTGAAATTTAAACAATGTACAAAAGTGTTCTTCAAAACTTGAATTATAGGAACATATAGAAAAGAGGAAAGTCCTGTTTTAAACTATATCATTAAGAAAGGTCAAAAATTACACTTAGATACAATGAGTTATGAAGAAAATGCCCGAATAATTAGTGATGATATTTTTGATTTGGTGAATGAATGTTTCCGTCAGGAAAAAAGTACCCGAAATAATGAAAGTAGGGTCAATTTTTTTGACACTTACAATGATTATTTTGTTTTAACAGATGATGGATCCTATTCTATTAATTCAAAAGAAATAAACCATAAAGTTGAAACATTACATACATCTACCGGTGCAATAAGTGAGTCATTTGAGAAATTCATCAAGCCGATGAAATTCGACTACACCAAAGACATCGCCATTCTTGACATATGCGCAGGGTTAGGTTACAATTCATCAGCTGCAATAGCTGACTTCATGAAAAACTCAACCGAACACCTGACAGTCGACATGGTGGAAATATCAAAAGCAACATTCGCATGCGGGCTTCTTGTTCCATCACCTATACCGGAACACGACATAACCAAAAAGGCAATTGAGGATGAACTTATCGCCCAGGATTACGCAACATTGAGCCTTGAGGAATGTGAAATTCCCGAAAACATCGACATCAACGTTTACATTGAGGATGCAAGGCAAACCGTTCAGAAATTGGATGATGACACATACGATGCAATATTCTTGGATCCGTTCAGCCAAAACATGGCTCCCGAGTTGTTCTCACTTGAGTTCTTCAAGGAATTCAGACGCATAATCAAGGACGACGGAATCATTGCAACCTACACCTCATCAGCTCCGGTTAGAGCAGCATTCATCGAGGCAGGTTTCTACATCGGTCTCGGCCCAATTTTCGGAAGAAAGCAAGGAGGAACACTTGCAAGCCCTAATCCTTTGATGCTTGATTATTCCCTTCCGAGAAATGACGAGGTGAGAATTGCCCTTTCAGATGTAGGAATACCATTCAGGGACCCTGGCCTGAACAATTCAAGCGACACAATACTTGAAAACAGAACAGAGGAAAGGCATGAGGCAAGGCACAACACCAAAATCTCATCAGCAGTGAAAACCCCAATCTTTTTAGGGGTTGAAATGGATGATGAAAAGCTTAAAAGACGTGTCGAAAGAAACCTTGAGAAAATGAACATCCCGTCAACAACGTCAAAAGAAGCGAATTACATCGTTGAGGTTGAGGATTCTTACCTTGAAAAACAGGACAGCGAAAACAATTCGACAAACAGAATTTTGGAAATGAAAAAAAGATTAAAAAAAGTAAAAAATGAGAAATTATAGTTTAATATAATCTCCACTTTTAAGAAGGTATGCCATTTCTTTTGTGGATTTCTCCGGAGAGGTGATAGCAGTCAAATGATATGAACTGCCCACTTCATGCTCATGACCAAATATTGAGTAGTCACTGTCACAATCGGCACAGAAGATTGCACCTTCTGCACTGCTTCCTTCCTTGTTACCGGTTGCCGGGAAAATTCCCCAGTTGGATGTTTCATCTCCAGCCCAAAAGACACCCCAATATAAGTTATGACCATGACAATGAGGACAAGTTCTTTCAAACTCAACCATATACCATGTATAACCGTATTGAGACTCTTCACTTGCTGTAGATGGCCTTCCGATAGCCAATATAGTTTTTCCATCTTCAGAAACACCATATTGAGTATATGCCACACCCATCTCATGCTTTATGACAGAGATCTGTCTAGTCACCTTATATCCGGTGCTTAAATCTTCACATACAACCTTGTATTTACCGATAGGCAACTTGAAGGAAACACTTGCAACACCTTTGGAATTGGTTGTTACTGTGTGTGCCACGCCGTTAAGAGTTATCTTCATCTTAGTGTTTTTAGCAACATCACCGCTCTGTTTCAAGAGGGTTGCCTCATAGGTTGAAGCCTTATTTTCAATAGCTCCCATATCCCTAGCAATGATTGATGCCAGCTTAACTGTCACCTTTTTGCTTATTGTGTATTTGGTATACGGATCGACAATCTTGAAAACATGGACCCCTTTAGCTAATTTGAAGCTTACGGTTGCCACACCTTTTGAATTGGTCTTAACCTTCTTCTTTGAACCATCAATGTACACCTTCATCTTTTTATTTGCAGCCAACTCACCATTGGTCTTGTGCAAAGTGATTGGAAACTTGGAAGTCACGTCACTGAACACAGTCATTGGACTTGCAGATAAAGGAGACAATACTGTTAAGGTATTTGATACTTTTTCACCTGTTTGTGGATTTACAGATTGAATCTTGTATGTTCCAGGTGGAGATACGACCTTAATAGAAGCCACACCTTTAGAATTGGTTTTCTTGTAAAAGGTTTCGCCCCTTACAATGAACCTGATCTTTTTCTTTTTGAGAACTTTTCCGTTGGTTCCATAAAATGTGGCCTTGAATTTTTTAGATCCTTTATAATACTTTTTCAGGTCAGATGAAGTAATTGATGATTTAATTGAAATTTTATTTGAAATTTGATATCCATTTGGATGGATTGCATAAACCACATAATTTCCCTTCTTCAAGTCCAAGGCGAGACTTGCAACACCTTTTGAATTGGTTTTGCTTGTGTAGGTCTTGCCGTTGATTTTGAATTTGACATCAGTATTTTTCAATGCATTACCTTTTGAATCTAAAAAGGTTGCAGTGTATTGTGTGGAACTCTTATAGGTTTTAGTAACATCCTTACCGGTGATTACCGGCAATACCTTAATCTTATTTGAAGTTGTGGTATTTCCGAATATTGCTGAAATGGTATAAGTGTTCGGAGTCAAATCCAATGCTAGAGAAGCTTTACCATTGGTATCAGTGGTTCTTACATAAGTCTTACCATTGAGTTTCAATGTTACATCAGCATTACTGACCGGAGCGTCACCATCAGACAAAGTCACCTGATAACTGGACCCTCCCTTGTAATACATGCTTACATCACTGCCCTTCAACGAATAGTCATTTTGGGCAGGTGTAGTGTCATTAGCAGACAATACCTCAACATCACTCGATGGAGGTTCCTCATCCACTTCATTAGCAACCACATCATCTGTTGAGTTTGAGTCAACTGCTGCGACTGCAGACACAGACAACATGAAAACCAATGTCATTATTATTAAACAAAATTTTTTATTAAACATACGTTAACTCCATTTAACATTTGTTCGTACTAAATTATTTTTAGTTAAAGGTATAAAAAGCTTTTTATTTTCAAAAAGAGCACATTACAGTTAGATTATGCATAAATAAGTCAAAATAAGTTAATATGAAGTATAAAAAGGTAAGACTAATTGGAATACGTTTTAAAAGACAAAATCCATTTAAATCGGAAATAATTTTAAGGGCTTTTATCCAAAACCTCTTTTAAATATGGCAATTGGTGAAAAGAAGGTATCACCATCGGCAAATATGGTAAAAAATGATTAATTAATTAATATTGCTCTAATTTAAAAAAAAAGAAAAATTAATAGCTTAAAATTAAATCTAAGCCACTATTCTACAGTTACACATTTCGCTAAATTTTTTGGCTTGTCAGGGTCATGACCCTTCTCAAGAGTGATGTAATAAGCGATGAGTTGGAGAGGAACAATATAGACCAGAGGTGCAATAATCTCCTTAACCTCTGAGTTGATTCCAATCACATCACTTGATTTTGCCTTGAGTGACTCGTCATCAGCAGAACCGATTGCAAGCACATTTGCCCCACGGGATTTTACCTCTTCCAGATTGCTCATGGTCTTGCGGTAATTGTCCCCTGGAGGAATTATGACCACAACAGGTATTCCCTCATCTATCAAAGCCAGAGGACCATGCTTCAACTCACCTGCAGCGTATCCCTCACCGTGAATGTATGTGATCTCCTTAAGCTTCAATGCACCCTCCAAAGCTGTAGGGTATGAGTATCCCCTTCCAAGATAGAAGAAGTCACGTGCAAAGTTGTATCTTTTTGACAGTTCCTTGATGTCCCCAACGCTGCCTAAAGCCTCATCAATGAAGTCAGGCACCTTGTCAAGTTCTTTAAGGAGTTCAACATTTTTAGAAATGAGTGCCGCAAACAGGTAAATCGCAGTCAATTGCGCAACATATGTCTTGGTTGCCGCAACACCTATTTCAGGACCTGCCTGAGTCTGGATGACATATTGGGCCCTTCGGGTTATTGATGAACCTGCAACATTGACTATACCCAATGTCTTTGAGGTCTGGTTTGCAACATCCAATGCCTTGAGCGAGTCTGCGGTTTCACCGGATTGTGAAATGAATATGACCAATGTGTCCTCATTTAAAGTGTTTGCAGAGTACTTGAACTCAGATGCCAAAATCACATCGGTCGGAATGCCTGCAAGAGATTCAATCAGGTACTTACCGGTCAATGATGCATGGTAAGATGTTCCGCATGCAACAAAGCATATCCTTTGCAGGTCTCCCACATCATCAATTATCTCCTGGATGTTGTCCTTTTGGGTCAAGGTGTTCCTGACCGCTGTTGCCTGCTCGTTGATTTCCTTAATCATGAAGTGGTCGTAACCTTCCTTTTCAGCCATTTCAGGTGTCCAGTTGATAGTGTCGATTTCCTTGTTTACGACATTGTCAAACTCATCATGAACAACGACACCTTCCCTGTCGAGGATTACGATTTCACCCTTTTCGGGATAGATTATGTCACGAGCATATTTCAAGATGGCCGGTGAGTCGGATGCTAAGTAAAATCCGTCTTCGCCCAAACCAACAATCAATGGAGAGTCCTTACGGGTTGCAACAATCTTGTCAGGTTCGTTTTTTGAGATTGCTGCGATTGCATATGCTCCCTCAATGACATCGATTGTCTTTCTGACTGCATGCTCAAGGTCGAATTTCTCATCCATATACTTTTGAATGAGGTGAGGAATGACCTCTGTGTCAGTGTCTGACTTGAATACGTGACCTTCAAGGATTAGCTTTTCCTTGATTTCCAGATAATTCTCAATGATACCGTTGTGAACGACTGCAACGGTATTGTCTTCATCAACGTGAGGGTGGGAATTTAGTTTTGACGGGTCTCCATGAGTCGCCCACCTTACATGTGCAATACCGAAGCTTCCAGGCATGTCTGTAAGGTCAAGTTTCTTGTCCACTTCCTGAATTTTTCCTTTGTCCTTTTTTATGTGGATCTTATCTTCAAAAAATGTAGCAAGGCCGATTGAATCGTATCCACGGTATTCCAATTTTGAAATGCAGTCAAAAAGTATTGGTGCCACATCTGCTTCCTCTTTTAATATACACCCTACAATTCCACACATATTATCACCTTTGATATTCGTAAATTTCCTTATACATGTTCACAACATCCCCTATAATCAGGATTGCCGGGGTGTTGATTTCCTTATCGGCAATATCGCCCAAGGTTCCAAATACAAGGTTTTCGTTCGGTAATGTTCCGCTTTCAACCGCACATACAGGTGTGTCGGCTGAGCGGTATTTCATGATTTCTGAGGTATTTTCCTTTATGTTTCCAATACCCATCAAAATGATTAATGTATCGGCAGTATAATCCCAGTGAACCTGACTTTCAGGTTTTGTCGGGTCTTCATGACCTGTCACGATAGTTACTGAGGTTGCCACTGCCCTGTGAGTTACTGGTAGTCCTAAAGAAGTTGGTGCTCCAATAGCTGAAGTTACACCTGGAATTACTTCAAATTTGATATCATGTTCCATTAAAGCCAATATCTCTTCTCCACCACGACCAAAGACGAAAGGGTCTCCTCCCTTAAGCCTTACAACATTTTCATGATTTTGAGCCTGTTCGATTATCAACTCATTTATCTCGTCCTGAGTTTTGTAATGCTCGCCTGCCTTTTTACCTACATATATTCTTTCAGCAGTTTCCGGAGCGTGAGCTAATATTTCTTCATTAGCCAGATAATCATACAATACAACATCCGCTTTATTTAGAGCCTTTACAGCCTTAAGAGTTATTAAATCAGCATCTCCAGGTCCTGCACCAATTAAATAAACTACCATTATATCACTTTATACTTATAAAAATCCTTTGAAAAAGTTTAAACCGTCATCTGAACCGAATAGTTTCTCACATGCCCTTTCAGGGTGAGGCATCATTGCGCATACAAGACCTGATTCATCACATACGCTTGTGATTGCTTCCATTGAACCGTTAGGGTTCTTTCCTTCAAACTGAAGCACGATTTGGTCTTGGTCTTTTAACAAGTCAATGTCTTCTGTGTAGAATCTTCCTTCTGCGTGTGCGATTGGAAGAGCGATTGTTTGATTTGTCTTGAACGCTTTTGTGAATGGAGTCCTGTTGGTTGCCACTTTCAATTCAACCCATTCACAGTTGAATTTAGGATATTCATTTGTGATGAAAATTCCCGGAACGAGTCCTATTTCACCTAAGATTTGTGCTCCATTACATATTCCTAAAACAGGTTTTTCCTCTTTCACCAATTCTTTAATTCCGTCAATTACAGGAGTGATTGATGCCATTGCACCAGCCCTCAAGTAATCTCCATATGAAAATCCACCAGGAATCACGATTCCATCATAATCGGTGAGCTTCTCTTCACTCCACCAGATGTATTCAGGAGTCATGCCCGCTAATTCAATGGCCTTTGCAACATCACGGTCGCAGTTGGTTCCCGGAAATCTAATTACTCCAATTTTCATGTTCTCACCTTATTTACCGCAAGCCATGTTTTGTGGAATAACATTAATTTTATAATCATGAATTACAGGATTACAAAGCAATCTTTCACACATGTCAACAACGTTTTCTCTGATTGCTTCTCTGTCTTCCCCTTCCATTTGGAACTTGAGGATTTCAACAGTTTTCATGTTGCTCACTTCGTATCCGAGCAATTCAAGAGATCTTTCGATTGTTGTTGCTTCTGGATTTAACATACCGCTTTTAAGAGAGATTTTCACTTCAATATCAAATAACATTTAAATCACCTTTTCATCATCAGGAATGATCCTGTTGTAAACTTCAATATACGCTTCCATTACCTCATCGTCTTTTCCTTTCCTGAACAATTCCTTGTCAAGCATTTCAAGGGTTTCGCTGTCCCATAATCTGCATCCGTCAGGGGAGATTTCATCACCTAAAAGGATTTTGCCGTCCTTGTCCTTACCGAACTCAACTTTGTAGTCGACCAAAATGATTCCTGCATCTGCGAAGAATTTGGTTAAAATCTCATTGATTTTCAATGCCTTTTCGGTCAACAGGTCGATTTCCTCTTGGGTTGCGATTCCCAATGCCTTGATGATTGAATCGTTTAACATAGGGTCATGGTATTCGTCAGCCTTGAAATCCATTTGCACGATTGGCGGTTCAAGTCTTGTACCGTCTGCAATCGGGTATTTGCGAACTAAACTACCAGTCGCAATATTTCTCACGATAACTTCGATAGGAATCATTTCAAGTTTTTTTGCAAGCATGACGCTTGGTTCAGGAAGGTCAATGAATTGGGTTTCAACACCGTTTTCTTCCAGAACCTTGAAGATTTTAGCTGAAATGACAGCATTGTATGCTCCCTTGTTGTTCATCACTTCCTTGCGTTCGCCATCACCGGCAGTCATGTCATCTCTAAACTCGATGATTACTTTATCGTCATCATCTGTGGTAAATACGCTTTTTACTTTTCCACTATTAATTAACTCTTTTTTGTTCATGATATCAACAAAATTATTAAATTATTATATTATAATTTTTGGCTTTAATATTATATAAAAATAGTTTTTTACATTGGTATGATTGGCAATTTGATGGTTAGAATTTATTATCAGGGTGTTTTTTTAAGTATTTTGAAAAGGACTTTTCCGTTAGGAATCTTTTTTGATTAAGCATTTTCCTCCAGATTTCATCTCCCTCCTTTCGGGTTATGATTCCTAAATTGAATGCTTTAACAAGAATATCACCTGTCCTGATTCTGGTTATACCATATATATTTACCGCTTCAATAACATCTTTAGTATTGTTGCTTGCTAAAATTCCATTGTTTTCAACAGCTAATGCAATTGCAGCAGCTTCTCCATTACCGATCATTCTACCAGTGAGTTTTCCATTTCGAAGTTCTGTAAAAAAATCATAAGTTTTGGATTCAATGTCAAAATCTACAACCTCAAGGAACCCCTCGCTAACCATTTCATCAATTCTTTCCTTCAAAATGTACACTCTGGAAAATTCTCTGTAGACCTCATAGGGTATGAAAATTTTTTTAAAAAGTTCCTTTAAAATTAAAACATCACCAATACTGACAAAACAGCTCAAACAATCAGTATCATAGAATACATCATCGCTCATAACTCCTCCAAATTATATACCAAATCCTGCAAGTATGATTGGAGCAAATACTCTTCCCTCTTGCCATTTGAAATCAAATCCCTCTCGAAAGCTTTTTCAACAAGTCGTGCGTAATTTCCAATAGTGTAATTCTTATCGATATAGGGCTCATATAAACTTAGGCCGTATCCTCTGCGGATAGCATGATATTTTATTTTTGGCTTAAATGAATTGAATTCGTCTTTTGTTATTTCATCATGAAACATTAACCTGTAAAGAAGTGCCTCATGAGAAATCTGAAAATACTGTTCACAATCAATTATTGAATTCAAATCCCATTTTATAATGTTATTTTCTTTTTTATAATTGTATAATGCTCCAGTTGGCAATAATAAAAATGATGCAAATTGATTTGCACGCTTTTCAATCTCATCATCACTGTTCACATTGCAAATGGTGAAAATCGGTTTTTCATAGAACAAGTGAAAGATTTCATGTGCTGCGGTGAAGGTTTGTCTTCCTTTAGAATGATATGAATTGATGAACATTATTTTTTGTGAATTTATGATATTGCATGCCCCGCTGATATCCTCAGGCATATCCAAGAAAACTATTGTCAAATTCTTAATTTTATTAGTTATGACTGGAAAAAAATCAATTGGATCATTGAGATTAATTCCAATATCCAATCTAAACTGAATTGCTAACTGATTGAGTTCATATAAATTCATCTAATCACCATTTAACTCATCTAATTCTTTTAAATTCTTGATTATTCTATTCATATTCGCCAATGTATTTAAATCCAAATCTTTAGATGCTCTGAATTTAAACTCCTCTTTGGAATAATTGCCAATTCCACTTAAGATATATTCTTCAGGACAATTATAAAGTTCACATAGTTTATTTAATGAAGAGAATTTTAATTTCCTATCATTACTTTCTAATTTAGCAATATGTGTTTGTTTAAATCCTAAATAATCTGCAATTTGTTTTTGAGTAAAATTATGCATTTTTCTTAATTTTTTAAGTCTATCACCCACATTTTCATTCATTTTTATTACCCTCCTTAAAATATAATATTAGTTTGGAATAAATTATATATAAATATTTATCCAAATATATTCCCATTTTGATTTTGGTTCATAAATTTGCCAGGACAATAGAATAGAAAAAACAATATTCTGAAGAGATATCAAAAAAGACTTTATCATTACTGGTAATTTACCCCATACAATACACATAATTTTTATTAGAGAATTCAAGTCAATGAAAACATTTAAAAAGATTGAAAATAAATTAACAAATAATGAGATGACAACCGACAGAGACATCACGTCCCGTCAAGCCATTGTCGATACTAACTATGGGGAATCTCAACTTGAAATTCTTTTGAAGGCGCACGGTTTGATTGAAAGAATATCAGAAATATAATGGAAATCAACGAAACAATTCGATAAAATTATTGAGTGCAAATATGCTAAACGAGAAATAGCATGAAAAGATATATGGAGGAAACAAGTATGAGAGTCAACCCAATGGAAAGATATTACATTAAAATAGGAAAAGAACAGGGGATAGAAGAAGGAATAGAGGAAGGGCTGAAAAAAGGAATAGAATATGGAATTGAAGAGGGCATACTTCAAATGGCAGTTAAACTAATTGAAAATGGCCAAACAATGAACTATGCAACCAAAATATCAGGATTGTCAAAGGAAGAAATATTAAAACACAAAATTATCAAAGACCATTACCTTAAGATGAATGAATCACAGGAATCAAGCACAGATGATACTGCTTAAAAAAAAATAAAAAAAAGGATAGTAGTTATAATTTATTTATTGGAATTCCCACATGTTCCTCTTGAGGGAACTTCATCCCGTTCAAAAGCCCGTTTGGAAGCTCGGACATTATAATGACCGGAAACTCATCATTTGGCCTTATGAACATCTGATGTGTCACGTCCTGACGTGTGGTAACTACTATTTCATAGGAATCATCCTTTAAGGTCACCTCCCCATCCATGAAAACCTCATTGAAGGGCTGGCTTAAAAGATAATCCGGCAAATCTTCTTCGATTTCAAAATGATTTAAAAGGTCCTTTAAAATCATTCAATCATTCCATGCTTGGAAGCTTGTCCTGATCTGAATCATAGGATGAACCTATCAAATCACCGGTTTCAGTATCGTATTGCCTGAATCCGCCGTCCTTATATGTAACTTCACGGTAATATCCTTCACCGTTTTGTGCATTGAACTTAACTTCTTCTGAAACAATGTCTCCAACTTTATCCATCACTGAACCTCCGGAAGATCCTGAAGAAGAACTTTCTGAAGATGCAACATTACTTACTTTATCCATTATATCACCTATTGAATTTGAATTATCAATTCCCGCTTCACTCATTACGTGAAACGCTGTTGCGCCACCGGCAACTACTACAACTGCAATAATTGCCAATATCACTAAAATAAAGCTTTTCATATTTTCACCTCACATTAGTTTTCCAATAGTTATATGAAAATAGTTATTAAAATACTTTTCTACTAATTTATATAGGTTAAAAACACAATTATTAATCATGAACATGAAAGACACCGTAATACTTCTTATATTCCTGCTGGCAATCGTAGGACTATTGGTTGGAATCTGCTGCACAGAGGATTTGGACAGTGCAAACTCTCATGAAAGCAGTTTAGAAAAGCTCTTCAGCGATGATGACGGTGATATAACCATCAGCCTAGAAAAAAAAGAAAAAGATGAGTTAAGTAAATACTTTACCTAAACTCTTTCTTCAGCCTTGTCCCAATCAGGGTTTTTAGCCGGAAGAATTGTAAATACCAATGTTGCGATAAGCAATGCCGCCGCTGATATCACTGTGAAAATCAGCTGGTCAGTGGTTCCTTGGCTTACCACATCATACATTCCACCGATCCACACTATTGCAACGAATATCGGCAGGATGTATTTTACAACGACAATCCACCATTTTCCCAATTTAAGTGTTTTTGACCTTGAATTCAAGAAGTCAATGAGTTTTTCAGCCTTGAATATCCATGCGAAAATGATGCACTCAAAGATAACACCAAGAAGAATTGCAATCTGGTTGATGAATGTGTCCACAAATCCTAGCACGGATCCACCGTATGCGGTTGCATAAATCATTGATATTGCTGCGCCTACAATGATGAGTATTGTCATTGTCCTTGACCTTGTAAGGCCGAACTTGTTCTGGATTGAAAATGACAACGGCTCGATTGTGGAAAGGATGCTTGTAAGACCTGCAAGGTAAACTGTAAGGAAGAACAGAGGTCCTAAAACGTAAGCCCATTGGCCCAATACGTTAAATACTGTAGGATATACGATAAACACAAGTCCTGTTCCCTGAGTCACAAGGTCTGCAACTGCGGTTCCTGACTGAAGTGACATGTAACCCAAGATTGAAAATACACCCAATGCGGCGAAGTTTTCAAAAATGGAGTTTGCAAGTGCGATTGAGATTGTGTTTGTGATTAAATCCGCATCGTCCTTGGTGTAGCTTGCGTAAGTGAATGCAATTGACATTCCCAAACTCAATGAGAACACGATTTGTCCGAATGCAGCCATCCATATCTCGAAATTGCCTAAAAGTGACCAGTCCGGATTGAAGAGTTCCGCAAGTCCGATTGATGCTCCAGGCAATGTGAGTGAGAATCCGACAATTACCACCATTATGGCAAACAATAGAGGCACAAGAACTTTTGAAACCTTTCCTAGGCCTGCTTCAAGGTCCCTGTGTGAAATAAACCAAATGATTACCCAACCGACAAGCATTGCAACTGCAATGAGCGGAATGAAGTGCAAGAGTCCAGTGATGGAATCTGAAGATTGAAGAAGGGTTGTTGTGAAGTATACGTTAGGGTCTGCCCCCCAACCCTTGAAGAAACTCAAGAACATGTAGATTCCGTCCCAACCCAAAATAGCTGAGTAATAAATCATAATCATAAAAACGGCAACTGGCAAGAACCAGCCTAAATACTCCCATTTGGAGTTAATCTTTTTAACAGCCTTCGCAAAGGAAGACTTGAAATTGTATCCCACACCATACTCCAATATAAGGAACGGAATTCCCATAAGGAGGATTGCGACAATGTATGGAATGTAGAAAGCACCTCCCCCGTTGGAGTACAATACATAAGGATATCTCCAAATGTTTCCTAATCCGACAGCAGAACCAATCATCGCAAGGATGAATGACATGTTGCTGCCCCATTCATTTTTATCTTTTGACATAATCAATTTTCCTATACAATTATAGTCATTATTTTTGTAATTGGAAAGATAAAAAGGTTTATATTTGAAAAAAAGAAGTGAAATTTTAAAAATAAATGAATAATCAATTTAAACCAATAATATTATTGGCATAAATTGAACAAAGTAAAATAATTTAGTCTTCACCTTGTGGTTTGTCAATACTTTCGGCAGAATTTCCGATTGAAATCTTGTCGAGAACTGATGAGCCGTAATGAGGCAAGATAACAAGACCTATGATTGTTGCCATCCAGAATGAAATGAGCCTTTCAATCAAGGTTACAGGCGCTGCAAGTGACATGGACACTCCCGCCTTTGAGTAGAATCCAACCATTACACCGTCAACGGCACCAAGACCTCCCGGCAAGAGCGGAATCATACCGACAAGTGATGCGATGATGAAAACCTCACCGATGACAACCACGTTCAATGTTGCTCCGAACGCAAGGAAAACTATGTAAACACGCAGAATCTCAAATACCCATATCACAAATGACAATGGGATTATGTAATACAATACCTTCCTGTTTGAGATGAGCACAGCCATGGTTTCCTGAAATCCGAAAATGTTTTCGTGAATGGTCTTCTTCATGTTTTCAGACCCGTTCTTGCGGACCCTTTTGACAATCCCAAGAATGAATCCCTCAACCTTGTATCCGAAAGTTGGCTTTATGCACAAATAGATTAGAATTGCAAGGATTGCAACGATTGCTATTACCGCCAAGATCAGAACTATGAGCAGCCAGGTAGGCATCTGGAAGTAGAACACTGTTGCAGCGATTGTTATTATCGCAAGTACGATGAACGGAAATGTGTCAAGCATCCTGTCAGCCACAACGGTAGCCAATGTGTCCTTAAGATGAGAGTCATGCTCCTCTGCAAGGATGTATGCCCTTACAGGCTCACCTCCACCACGACCGGAAGGAGTGATGTTGTTTATTGCAAGACCCACCATGGTAATAGGAAGCAATTGTGCAAAACTAACTTTGATATCGGTTATGTTGATAATCCATTTCCAACGAAGGTTATACAACAAATAAGTGAATATCTGCACACCAATAGCCAATACAATCAGTGCAGGATTGGCATTCTTTAATGTTTCGATTATCTTATCAATACCCACAAAATAAAGCATTACAGCCAAAATTGCTATACTTAAAATGATAAAAAATGCAGATTTCTTGTCCATGATATTATATAATATTTAATACATTATAAAAATTTTGAATATGAATGAACATTAATATTGTCCAAAATCGATTTCATTCAATATATGTGCAACACGATCTTCCTCAGGAGGAAGTTGCATGTAATCCCCATAAATAGGAGTTAAAGTATTATAATCATCATTAGGAATGTTTGCTTCGATATCTTCAAAAATGGATCTTTTAGGAGGTTTATAATCCTCTTTTTTAAATGTGACTTTCTCCATTAAAGTCAAATCGGTAACAAAATTCCCACTATCTGATTCATATTTCCTAAACAGGTTATATAATCTCTTTTGAAAGAATTTTGGAGTTAAATTAAAAATATTCAAGAACCTATGAACAGTATTTAAAATCAGATTAACTGCTTTTGAATAGTTATCGAACTTTAAAACAGAAATGGAATACAATCTGGCCAAATAGTAACATCTTTGAATAAATAATTTCCTTTTTATTTTATTATCCGGCAAATGGTCTAAAATAAATAAATCAATGTGAATTCCCAATTTGAATGAAACTTGCTCATCCCAATATTCCGCCCAATAGGTGCCATTCAGTGACATTCTTCCAAATTGAAAAAAATATTCATTATTATATCTTGAATCAAAAATTGTGTATTTATCATTTGGATTACTTTCCATGACTTTCAAGAATTCCTCATAATCCTTTCTAAACATGATAACATCAACGTCATCATCCCATGGGATAAAACCCTGGTGCCTAATAGCTCCAATCTGAGTTCCATAAATTAAATAATACTCTATATCATGTTCATCACAGATTTTAATGAAATCTTTTAGAATCATCAATTCTATCTTTTTAATATGATTAAGAGTTTCATCATCGGTTTTATTCATCTTATCCCAAGTTAATATTTATTAATTACATTTAAATCTTTATTTTCAAAGTCTTCCATTATTTTACAAATAGCTTTGGAAACTTCAAAATCAATATATGCATTGTTAATTCCCAATTCAATGGATTTTGCAAATGCCACTAGTTCATATCTTATTCCTTCACCGTCCAACTGGTAAAAGTATTTTTTATTGTCCTCTTGATTCTCATACCTTAACTCAAAGTAATCGGTTTTCCACCAAGGGGCTGGAACATATGCATATCCATTAGAACCTGAAATGATTAATTCCCCTTCTGATTTAACACCGTTTGCAACCTTGATTGATGCAACTGCATTATCATATAGGAGATCTATTTTTGTAAATAAGTCAAAATTAGAGTCTTTATCAAGCATTAATGAATTAATGGTTTTTTGCTTATAATCAACGCCAAGAATCTGGAATATTGGCAAGAGTGCTGTTGGTGCCCAGGAAGTAATACTGTTCCATGAGTTATCGTCAAATTCCCTTAAACTAGTGCATGTGGCATCAATAGAGTAGATGTCTCCGATTTTGCCTCCTTTAAGTATCAGCAATAATCTGCTGTATGCAGTGGCGTAAGCGGTTTTGATGGAATCCATCAGTATCAAATCATTTTCCAATGCCAGATTTTCAAGTTCAACGCATTCCTTTTCACTTAATGCTATAGGGGATTCGCAAAGGACATGTTTGCCGTTTTCCAATGCTTGTTTTATTTGAGAATAATGTTGTGATGGATGTGAGATGATGAATACTGCATCAACAACATTCAGCAACTCTTCATAATCATTAGTCAGTAATATCTCATCGTTTTCATATTGTTTTTTCTCATTGTCCTTATCAGTGCATATTGCATTCACGTCAATTCCGTTGACCAGTTTGGATTCATCATAGAATTTCTTTAAGATATTACCTTCACCGATAAGTCCTAGATTGATGGAGCGATATTGGGATCTGATGTCTGAGCTGGAAACTCCTTCAGTCCTTTCAAGATAAACCACATCACAGTAGTCTTTCAAGTAATCAAAATGACCAACCCAATCGGAACCCACTGTGAATATGTCCACGCCCATTCTTTTGATATCATCGATTTTTTGACCTTCATATTCTTCAATGATGATTTCATCTGCAAGTCCTGTTGCACGAACAGACTCGATTCTTTCCATTAATGATTGTTTAACATTGATTTTACCACGTTGCTTGTCAAAATCATCAGCGGTAACGCCCACAATCAGGTAATCTCCCAATTCTTTAGCACGTTCCAATAATCTTTGATGACCATAATGGAATAGATCATAGGTTCCATAGGTTATTACTTTAATCATTTTAATATTCCTCTTTTCTCCAAGCCCTGAAATGCCTCAATGAGCTTATCGTTGTCTTCAATTGTTAAATTTCCAATGTGGCCAACCCTGAACATTTTCTCTCCGACTTCACCGCCGCTTGGGTTTACCCAGATGCCATATTCTTTTTTAAGAGCATCCACAATCTCACTAGCCTGTGAATTAACACAATAAACGCCTGTGACTGCATTTCCCATGTTCTTGCAATGAATTTCAAAAGGAAGGTCTTTGATTCTGTCCCTGAAATCATTTGCCAAAGCGGTGATTCTTTTAATCTCTGCTTCAACACCACCCTGATTTTCAATTTCTTTTAATCTTTGATTGATTTGCAATAGAATTGAAACAGCAGGAGTAAATGGGGTTTGACCTCTTTCACCATTTTTCAACATGTCTTTTAAATCAAAATACATGCATTTACATTCATTGGCGTTTACACGTTCTAATGCTTTTTCACCAAGAACGATTACGGAAATTCCCGGAGGACATGCCAATGCCTTTTGAGATCCGGTTATGATAACGTCAATGCCCTTTTCAGTCATGTTCAATGGATCTGCCAAAAATGAACTGATGGCGTCAACTACCAGGAATATGTTGTTTTTTCTGCAGAAATCGGAAATCAGATCCAAGTCATAATGAACACAGGAGCTTGTTTCACAAATATTTACCAAAAATCCGGTGTATCCCTGATTGTTGTATTCATCCAGGATTTCAGAAGTGATATCCTGTCCAAAATCAAGTTTTATTTCATCATGAGGGATATCGTGAAGTTCACATAAGTCAACGAAACGCTGACCGAATCCTCCGCCGTTTACTACTAAAACCTTGTCTTTGGAAGTGAAAACATTCATTACTGTAGTTTCCATGGCTGCAGTTCCAGAACCGGTTACAAAAATCACTCTTGAATCTTCACTGGCATAGACAAATTCTTTCATTAGCTTTTCATTTTCAAGCATTACCTGTGAGAACTCATCGTTTCTAAAATATGGTGTCTGTTCGCCACCGATTTTTAGCACTTCCTCACTACTCATTACAGGACCGACAGTAAAATTTAACAATGTATCACTCTCATTCAATTATGAAGTACTTGTAATGGGTTTCGCTGTGATCGCTTAAATCCTCGAAAAGGTCATCTGAAAATACTTCATTAGGATTTAGGTATTTGAATAATTCCATGTATTCATCTTCAGTTCTGTATATTGCACTGTAATCTGCTTCCAAACCTTCAGAATAGAAATCTTTAAGAGTTAATCTTTCACCCATGTGGGATATAGGTTCCATGATGAACAGTTTTTTGTCTTCAGCGCCCACTTTGTTAAGCTCTTCGAAAACCAGTTTGATGTCTTCATCGTTAATGTACATTAATACTCCACTGAAGATGATTAAATCGAATGGTGGTTCGATTAAAAGTTCGTCTGCTTTAATATCGGTTGCAGACATTAACTGGAATTTGCAGTTATCGTAATCATATGTTTCATTAGCAATGTCAATCAAGTCTTCAGTGTAGTCTATTCCTAAAAATGATTCACACTTGTCATGTAATGCTTCAACCCAACGGCCAATTCCGCATCCGACTTCAAGAACTTTTTTATCGCTGACATCAATGTGTTCAAGCAATAATTTCTTCTCTTCAATGTGTCTTTGTTCTGAGTTTTCCTTATCCTGGAATAATACAATGGATAAATCACTTTCCAACTCACGGTTAGCTCTATCAGCAAAGAAATTTTTTACCTCATCCGGGTCAATATCCTTATTTTCTCCATATAATCTTGACATTTAAACACCTAATATAATTATATATAATATATTTTATAACATTAATCTATAAAATATTTTTGATGTAATATAAATTTATTTAAATAATTAGGAGATTAATATTGTTTTTAATAATCAATATGTCCTAATTGATTTTAGAAAACTGACCATTTATTCAAATAAATAAGTAAATAACAATGATTAATTAAATTCAAGGAAATAATAAAGTATAAATTATAATATTTATTGAAATATTATATAATATCCATTTGCAAATACATTCAATGTTAATCCGATTAAATTATTGGAAAGTTATTTGCAAGAGGAAAATAGAAGGATATAATAACATGATTAGAACAAAAAGATACGATGAAAAAACATTGAAACATTTACAACAAGTGGAACTGAAAATATTAAAGTATTTCATTGAAGTTTGTGAAGAAAATGATTTAACTTATTTTATGTATGCTGGAAGTTTACTTGGAGTTATCAGACATCAGGGATTCATACCTTGGGATGATGATATTGATGTGATCATGTTTAGAAAAGACTTTGAAAAATTAAATAAGATTTTTGAAAAAAGCATTGATGAAAAATATGACTTTTTCAATGTTTTAAATGAGGAGACTTACCATTACACTTGGGGAAGATTAACCCTTAAAAATACCCTATTTAGGGAATGGTGGGGCGACCAGGTTGACTACACCCCAAATATATTCATAGATATTTTCATTTTAGATAATGTGCCAAGCAATAAGTTTAAAAAATTTATTCATAAATGGAAATCATTCGCATTGAATCAATTGACAATGTATTCCATTCTTAAATATGAAAATCCTTCTAAAATAAAACAGATCATTCAGGATACAATTTATTACATATTAAAGGTTATTCCAGTATCAACAATGACCATTAAAGAAAAATGCGTGAAATCATTTTCGAAGTATCAATTTGAAGAATGTGAGGAAGTATGCGATTTCCCCTCAGAAAACCAAATGCAAATGTCCTTTAAAAAAGATTGGTTGCCTTTAAAAAAAGCTAAGTTTGAAGATATAGAAGTTTGTATACCAAATAATTATGATAAGATATTAAGAATGGATTTTAATAACTATATGGAATTGCCTCCAGAAGAATCAAGATTCAATCCCGCACCTGAAGAAATTGATTTTGGAGAATACTAAAAAGTGTTTATAAAATTGGTTAAAAAGTAAATAATTAAATTATAATTATTTAACTTGATTTTAATTATTAAAAATAAGATTCTGCTAGTTTAATATCAGAAGGATGAGTTATTTTAAAATTCCTTTTATCCCCAGGGAATAATTTAACATCTACATCTCTTAAATAAAAAAGCATCATAGCTTCATTTAATTTATCAATTTCCTCTGAGGATAAATCATTATAAATTTTCATAAAAGTATCAATATTAAAAGATTGAGGAGTTTGTGCATGATATAAATATTTCCTTTGAGGGATATTATTAATTTTGTCACCGTTTTTAGATTCAAAAATAACATCAGTAGCAGGTATTACTGGACTAGCTGCACCCTCTTCCATTGCATATCTGATACTATCAATAATTAATTTTTCAGACACAAATATTCTTGATGCATCATGAGTTACTAAAATGGAATCTTTTTCACAGTTTTGAGATTTCATGTAATTTATAGAATTTAAAATAGTATCATTACGAGTTAAACCACCCTCTATAACTACAATCTTCTCATTTTGAGAACAATATTTATTTATTAACAGTTTTGTCTTATCCATATAATCTTTTGGAGAGGAAACAATAATTTTATCAAAATCTTTAACATTTAAAAATGTTTCAACAGAATGAGCTAAAATCGGCTTATCATTAATCAGGACAAATTGTTTAGGCATGCCCTGTTTTAATCTAGTCCCTATTCCTCCAGCTAGCATAGCTGCACAAATCATCAAATCACCTATAATTTATTCCAAAATTTTTCAAAAGCTATTTTTGGATTTATTCTATCAATTACTACATCATATGTAAAATCAATTGTTGCAGATTCAATATTATTCTTTTTACATAATTCTTTCATTACAACAATTGTATTTTTCCCTTCAAAAAGAATTCCTGATGCTTTTTCATCAATTACAATTTTTTGACCATATAAAACGCCTAACGTATGGTTTCTACTTACATTTAAAGTAGATGCAGTAATAATATCTCCAAAACCACAATAATCATCAACAGTATCTCTATTTCCACCCAATTTTTCTATTAAATCTTTAGTTTCATTATATGTTTTAGTGAATACTGAAAAACGAGCATTATCATTTATTTTCATACCTTCACAAATTCCTTGTGAAATGGCTATTACATTCTTGATTACACCACAATATTCAACACCAATGACATCATCAGTTGTGGAAACTTTAAATTTAGGGGTTGATAATAATTTTTTAACTTTTTCAAGATATTGTTTATTTTTACATGCAATTGATGTGGATGAAAATCCCATAGAAACCATTTCCCCAGCTATATTCGGTCCGGATAAGACAACAGCTGGGCGACCTATCTCTTCTTCAATAATTTCACTCATTCTCTTATTAGATTCTTTTTCTAATCCTTTAGCAGTGCTAACAATAATACATTCATCTGAAATAATTTCTTTTAAATTATGAGCCATCTGTCTAATTGTAGAGGAAGGTAAAGTTAAAAAAATTATTTCAGAATTTTTAAATTCATTTAAATCATTAACCGCCACAATATTCTCTTTTAAACAAACATCTGGAAAGTATTCTTTATTACAATTAGTATTATTTATTGAATTAACAACTTCAATCCGTTTAGCATATAATAAAACTTTTTGAGTATTTTCACAGATGGTTTGAGAAATAGCGGTTCCCATAGAACCTGCACCAATTACTCCAATATTTGAAAACATAAATATCTATTTAATTTTTTAATATAAAAATTAATACTCCCCAAAATCTAGAATTTCGGGAGCCGCATTATATCGATCTTCTTTAGGAGGAATTTTCATATAATCCCCATAAATTTGAGTTAAAAGTTTATCATAATTTTTAGGAATTGTTACCTCAAAATCTTCAAATTTAGCTTTGATAGATGGTTCAAAATCATCTCTTTGATAAGCCATAAACCCTGCAAGATTAAAACAATCCGTAACCTTCTCAGTTTCTTTATTATTAAAAAAAGTTATTTCTTTAGTGAGTAACCGTTTCCAAAATCTACGACTTATTGGAAGTTTGTCTAAAATATCATGAACCATATGATGAAGTTTAGTGCCTAATTTAGAATACATATCCATTCTAATACAAGAATTAATCACAAATTGGTAAAAAAAAGTATAACCTTTATGATGTAATTTGCCTAAAAAATCACTATTTGGAATGTTATCAAGTACAAATATATCTATATTAATTCCCAAATCATAATCAACATAAGAACTATACCAACGACCAAAAGTAGTATTTTTAAGTGAAACTTTAGCAAAATAAGCAAAACAATCATCAATGTAATCCATTTGAATAATATCATATTTACTAGGTAACTTATTGTAAAGGATTTCTAAAGCCTTATCAAAGTCTTCTCTAAATAAAATAATATCTATATCATCATCCCATGGAATAAAACCACCATGCCTTATAGTTCCTAAAAGAGAACCACCATACATATAATAATTTAGATTATGGTCATCTAATATTTTTACAACATCCTTAAGAATCATTAATTCAACTTCTTGCAAATGTTTTATTTCAGCATCGCCATATTTTCTAAATTCCTCCGCACGCATGAACATTACTCTATTAAAAAAAATATTTAAATTTTTGTGAAAAAATTAAAAAAAAGAGTCTGTAAAATTTTATAGGCTTATTTAATTTTTATGTGATTTTGTGTCCAGTTTTGCATTTGGAAGTCTAAAAATGTTAGAATTCCATTTTTGGTCTTGTATAATTTCTTTATTTTTTCTGGGTTGGTTTGTCTGTAGT
>NZ_JAGAXX010000063.1 GCF_017940815.1 Methanobrevibacter sp. | reverse complement strand
GTTTTATATTATCTATTCCTGCAATTTTTGGAGCATTTATATTGCAACTTAAAGATATCGGCTCAGCATTGGATGTCAATTTCCTGCCGGTATTCCTAGGATTTTTAGCAGCTATTGTGGCAGGTTATCTGGCCATCAAATGGATGCTTGACTTAATTCAAAATAAGAGTTTGGATATATTTGCCTATTATTGTTGGGTGGTAGGTATTATAGTGTTTATGGGCTCAATAGCTCATATATTCTAAAAATTAAAAATTATAGAGATTATTAATCTCTATTTACATACTTTTTCTATTCTTTTTCTTAACTTTTCAACGGAGTTTCCAAGCACTAATGCTGTAAACATTGCACCGCCTGCTCCAGCACCTTCCTTAACGAATCCTTTTAGGTAATTTTTCAATCCTTCATGTTCTGAATCTTCAAATCTAGGGTCAACCACATTGACGGTGATGTTTTCATCAATCTGTTTTAGGATTCCGAATAGATCTGCTGTTTCGTCACTTGCAACGAACACTGTTGTTGCAAGGTTGATTCTTGAAAAGTCAAATGTAGGTTGGATTGATTTGATTGCAGCGCATGTTGCAGCCATCTGTGTTCCTCCTGCTAAAATTATTGGAATGTCTGAACCGATTACCATTCCTGCGATTGCAGCGATGGTTGGGTCTCCAACTGCACCTATTGCCTGCATTGCATCGGCTTCGCCAGGGGTGATTCCAGCGTTTTTCAATCCTTCATCAACTGTTTTTGATTTCAAGTCATGAGGGTTATGTGGCATGCTTCCGCTGACTTTTTCGTTTGCTTTGTATCCCAATGCCTTCAGGACTCCAAGTGCGGTTGTTGTTCCGGCTGCGATACTTTCACCGATAATCAACATTTCATGCCTTTGTGATAACTCATTACCTAAGTCTTTTGCGTTTTCAAATATTTCCAATGGGTTTAATACGCCTTTACCTGTTCTTATGTCTCTTCCGTAGTCTTTTCCTAAGCTGACATATTCAAGATCAGGCTTGATTTTGGAACCTGCATCGACAATAACAAATGGGATATTGGCAACCTGAAGGGCAGCTTTTGTAAGTCTTGCAGGTGTTGGTGCTGCCGCATCTCCAACTACAGTTTCTGCAGGGGCTTCACAGCATCTGACTTCTCCTAAAACCATAAATTCAGCATCACTTGCTGGAGTGTATTCGGTCAAGTCTGCTGATGGGCCTGCTCCGGAAATCCCTTCTATCAGGGAGGTTTCTGTTGTTCCTATTGTAAGTAAGAATACGGCTTCATCCTCTGCCTCTTGCAATTTTTCAATCAATTCGGTTGAGCCATATGTTGTTACACCATCAATCATTATTTTCACCTTGTTTTTTCAATAAGTCAATAATTATCTTGTTTTGATTAATAATTTTCTTGTTTTGAAGCATGATTTTCTTCAACATTTCCATTTCCGGCAGTTCATTGTCAGTTTGGAATGTTTGTCCGTCTCTTGCTCTTGGTGGGATTTTAATCTGTTCTTTTGGAGGCAACTTGTCGCTGTCTCCTTTTGGAGGAATCACTCCTCTGGATGCGCTGTCCTCTTTTGACACGAAATCGACATATCTGTGTGTCACCTTGTTTTTTCCACGTTCGTCAAGCAATTCCATTAATCTGTTGTCAACATTTTCAACGCCAACTAACTCTTCTTGCTCCACTTCATGTATCAGTCTCTTTTGTATGTTGTACGCATTGTATATTGGTATTCCTCTTGTTTTACATTCGTTCTTGAACATGTCGTGGATGTTTATGTCTCCAGTCAGTTGTTTTACTCTTTTTTGTTCCAAAGTATTTGCGCTATAAAATCCCATGTTTTCACTTATGTATTTTAAATTTAAAATATTTTTACATATTAAAAATGTATAATTTTAATACATTAGAAAATTATTTATAATAAAAATGTCCAATTATCATACATTGGTGATAATATGCTGAAGGATATTTTGGGTAATCATCCGCAAATTAAAGTAATTGATTATATGCTGGCCTGCCCGTTTAATGAGCTAACAAAGCAGCAATTGGCTGTTGGGTCTGAAATTTCCAGGTCCACATTGGATAAGTTCATCGGCGATTTTTTAGAGTATGGCCTGTTATGCAGGAAAGGGTCAAAATATGTTGTGAACCTGGAGTCCGTCTACATAAGGCAATTGAATTTGATGTTGGATGAGCTTATCCGGAGGGAAATTGAAATTCAAGAGCAGCTTCCAGAGGATGTTGGGGATAAATTAACGGATGAAGAATTGGATGAAATGTTAACTGAACTTCCAGATGAAGTTGATTTGGATAAATTGGAATTTGAAATAGAATCAAAAGAGTATTATTCTTTTTCTTCGGATAAAACCAGTAAAAACTCTTTTGACTTGTCTTTGATATAGGTGATAGGATGAAAAACATATCTGATATACCATATGATGAAAAAGTGAAAATTAATAAGGAATCTAAAGTTGTTCATGCATCCTCTTTTGGTGTTGGAGGGACAAATGAAGAGATAAGGGTGATTGTTTGTGATAAAAAATTAATTTCAGACGATAATGACTTTAAGTTGATTAATGTATCTGACTTGCAAATTGTTATGGATAAAAAAACGGCGATTGACTTAAAAAATCTCTTAGAGCAATATATCGAGTAGGGGTTGCTAATATGGAAACCACCACCATTACCGAAGAGGTTTTGTTCTTTCTCTATCGCAACCACTATTTCAACAAACGCCACACTCCTGTTGTAAACGTCTGCAACAAATTATCTCAATTTCCATGCAAGCTCGTTAAAAAAGAATTGAATAAGTTGTATAAGGTTGAAATAATCAGGTATAAGAAAACCGCTCATGGAATGGATGTTTTTCTTAATGTTAAGATGAAAAGAGATATAGAAAAAATCATTTCAGATAGGATGTACTCCCTATATTCATTATGATTTAATATTAAAAAGAACAATATAATTATAACAAATATTTAAGTTGATTATCTTGATAAGTTTAGGAATTGAAGGAACAGCAGAAAAAACCGGTGTGGGCATTGTTGACAGTGATGGGAATATTCTGGCTATGGCTGGAAAGCAATTATATCCTGAAGAGGGCGGAATCCATCCGAGAATTGCCGCTGAACACCATGCTGAATGGATTCCTAAACTGATACCACAGGCCATTGAGGAATCCGGATTGTCCTATGATGATATCGATTTAATCTCATTTTCACAGGGCCCCGGCCTTGGTCCGGCATTGAGGATAGTTGCAACTTCAGCAAGAAGTCTGGCTTTATCCTTAAACAAGCCAATCATTGGAGTCAATCACTGCATAGGGCATGTTGAGGTTGGAAAGCTTGATACTGGCGCTGTAAATCCTGTTGCATTGTATGTGAGTGGAGGAAACAGTCAGGTAATCGCATATGAAAGCGGAAGATACAGGATTTTCGGTGAAACCCTGGACATTGCCGTTGGAAACTGCCTTGACCATTTCGGCCGTGAAACAGGACTTGGACATCCAGGCGGACCGGTCATTGAAAAGCTTGCAAAGCAGGGTTCATATGTGGACTTGCCTTACATAGTCAAGGGTATGGACTTCTCATTTTCAGGATTGCTGTCCGCCGCATTAAGGGAGGCTCAAAAGGGAACTCCTATGGAGGATGTCTGCTTTTCACTTCAGGAAACCGCATTTTCAATGCTTGTTGAGGTCACTGAAAGGGCATTGTCCCATACCCAAAAGGATGAGGTGATGCTGTGCGGTGGAGTTTCAGCAAACTCAAGACTTCGCGAAATGCTTAAGACAATGTCTGAAGAGCATGGAGCCAAGTTCTACATGCCTGAGATGAAGCTCTGCGGCGACAATGGCGTCATGATTGCATGGCTTGGACTTTTGATGTGCAAGGAGTTCGGTCCGATGGAACTGAAGGATACTGGAATTATCCAGAAGTTCAGAACCGATGAGGTTGACATTCCTTGGATTGACAATTCCAAAACCTATTTGACATTGCCCGATGAGTTGATAGCCAAAGGGGCTGAATCAAATATCGTTAAAAGTAATTACTTGGGTGAAAAGGCTGTGCTGAAAGACAGAATTCCTAAGGGTTACAGGATTCCTGAAATAGACAACAAGATCAGAAAGGCAAGAACCAAGGAAGAGGCTAAGCTATTGTCTGACGCTAAACGTGCAGGTGTCAAGACTCCTGTGTTGTATGACATCAACCTGGAGAACAAGTCAATATTGATGGAAGAGATTGAGGGGCAAATGCTTAAGGAAGCAATCAACGAGGATTTGGCATTTAGGTTAGGTGAAGAGATTTCCAAATTGCACTCATTTGACATTATTCACGGTGACATCACAACCTCAAACATCATGCTAAGTGATGACAAGCTTGTATTCATTGATTTCGGTCTTGGAAGATATTCACAAGTGAAAGAGGATAAGGCAGTTGACTTGCTTGTTTTAAAGAAATCATTGCAGAGCATTGACTATAACTTGGCTGTCAAGTACTTTGACTGCGTTCTTGAAGGTTATGGGGACAGGTCAATTATCAATGCAATTCATGATGTAGAGTCTCGTGGAAGATACACTCACTAATATTAACCAACATATATAATAAAAACCATCATCATAACTAAAAATATGATAACATTTATAACTGGTAACGAACATAAAGTAAAAGAAGCAGAGAATATTTTCAAAGATTACGGCATTGAACTTGAGCATATTGATTTAGGTTACGAAGAACCTCAAGGAACTCTTGAGGAAGTGGCTTTATCAGGCGCAAAATATGCTAGTCGTAAGTTTGACAAACCTGTGATTGTTGAAGATGCTGGTTTATTCATTAAGGCTTTGAATGGATTTCCTGGAACATATTCACATTATGTTCAAGATACTCTTGGAAATCAAGGAATTTTAAAGCTATTGACTGATGTATCTGACCGTTATGCCGAATTCAGGTCAGTTATTGGGTACTGTGCCCCCAATTCTGAGCCCAAGACTTTTTTAGGCAAGGTTGAAGGTGAAATCGCAGTTGAAGAAAGAGGAGATTTAGGATTTGCTTTTGATCCGCTCTTTTATGTTCCAAGTTTGGGTAAGACCTTTGGAGAACTCACAACTGAAGAGAAAAACCAGTTTTCACATAGAAAAAATTCATTAAAGAAATTTATCGAATGGTATTCTAGTCAAGAGTAACATTATTTTCTGTTTATTGGGCTTATTTAAGATTTAATAAATTTAAAGAGGTTTATATTATGGCAAGACCAGAATGGGTAACTTATAGTGACGAAGAAATTGAAGAAATGATTTTAAAATTTAACAGAGAAGGTAAAAGTACCTCCGAAATCGGTATCATCTTAAGAGACCAATACGGAATCCCTTCAGTTAAAGACGTAACCGGTGAAAGAATCACCCAAATCTTAAAAAGAAACGGTCAAGCTGGTGACTACCCTGAAGATTTAATGAACTTAATCAGAAGAGCAGTTAACATCAGAGATCACTTAGAAGAAAACCCTAAAGATTTACACTCTAAAAGAGGTTTAACCATTATCGAAGCTAGAATCAGAAGATTAGCATCTTACTACGTAAGTGAAGGTGCATTACCAGAAGGTTGGAGATATAATCCAAGAGAAGCAGCACTCCTTGTTAAATAGGGCTAGTGAAGCCACAAATATGCTTAAGGAGCATATTGAAAAGGATAGTGTTATCAGATTAATTTCTCATAACGATGCTGATGGAATTTCAGCAGCAGCAGTTATAGCTAATGCTTTGAAAGAGGAAGGTGTTCAATTCCACACAACAATAATTCCTCGTCTTAAGGAAGATATAGTAAATCAACTCAGAAGTGAGAAATATGATTTATTTATCTTTTCAGACATGGGAAGTCCTTTCATTAAGGAATTCAACACATACAAGCATGATGTTATAGTTGCTGACCACCACCAAATTGACGATACCGAATCTGAGAGTAATGTGGTTCACATTAACCCTCACATATTTGGTGTTGACGGTAGTAAGGATTTATGCGGTGCAGGTTCAGCTTATTTGGCTATTCGTGACTTGGACAAGAAACACTTGGCTCACTATGCACTCATCGGTGCATTTGGTGATATGCAAGGTCAAAACGGTTTTACTGGCGTAAACAGATTGATTCTTGATGATGCAGTTCAAAGCGGCGTCGTTGAAATTCACGAAGGCTTGAAAATAGTGTCAAAAGCTTCAGAACCTATATTCAAATCCCTTGCTTACACTTTTTCACCGCCATTGCCTGGAATTAGTGGAGATTTAGAGGGCGCTCAAGAATTTTTAGAGAAAATGAACTTATCTTATGGTATCAAATTCACTGATTTGGAAGATGAGGAAAAAGATCTCCTAAAAGAAGCACTTGTTAACATAAATCCAGACATTTTCGGCGATTGTTATACAGTTCCAAAAGAAGTTCCGCTATTGCGTGACCTTGAAGAGTACTCATACATTCTTGATGCATGCGGTAAGAACAAGAAACAAGGTCTAGGTTTAAGCATTGCACTTGGAGAAAAAGAGCAAGCATTGGATGCTGCCTTAAGGCTCCAACGTCAATATCGTGACCAAATCGTTAAGGGACTTGAATGGATTAAACGTGAGGGAGCTCAGCAATTAAATGCTATTCAATATTTATACTCTGAAGATAAGGTATTGAAATCTGTAATGGGTACAATTGCAAGTATCGGTTTGTCTGTTGAAATATTGGACGGTTCAAAACCGGTAATTGGCCTTTCAAGGCTTCACAAAGATATCAAGATATCTGGTAGGACCACTCGTGAAATGGTTGGTCGTGGAGTCAACTTGGGCAAGGCATTGCAAGACTCCTCCAATAACTTCGGTGGAACAGGGGGAGGACATGACATCGCAGCTGGTGCTATGATTCCATACGAGGCAAAGGACAATTTCCTACATTTGGTAGATGAGATGGTTGAATATCAATTAAGTAATGATTAATATGTTTTTAACAAAAAAAGAACAAGAAATGTGTGATGGGGAATACGGAGAAACCATCAGGAAAAGTATGGATATTCTCGTAGCTTTAGGAGATATCTATGGCGCTTCCAAATTGGTTGACATCACCTCAGCACAAGTATCTGGTGTTTCTTATAAGACAATTGGAGATGCTGGTTTAGAATATCTTGAAGATTTGGCTCAAGACAATTCTGGAAAAGCAACAATCAACGCTTCCCTGAACCCTCCTGGAACCGATTTGGATAATTGGGAGGAATTGGGATTTCCGGAATACTTTGCAATCAAGCAAAATAAGATTGTGGATGCATATGCAAATCTTGGAATTTCAAAAACTTGTACCTGTACTCCTTATTTGGTTGGTAATGTTCCAAGATTCAGGGATCATGTCTCATGGTCTGAATCATCTGCTGTAGCTTATGTCAATTCTGTTATTGGTGCTAGAACCAACCGTGAAGGTGGACCTGCAGCACTTGCAGCGGCAATTGTTGGAAAAACTCCATTATACGGATTCCATTTGGAAAAAAACAGAAAAGCTAATCTTGTTGTTAATGTTGACACCGAATTAAAAGGTGCTGACTTTGGAGCTTTGGGTTATATTATCGGTAAATTTGTTGGAAGTGGAGTTCCATACTTCAAATTGCAAAACACTCCAAACAACAATGACCTAAAAACATTGGGAGCAGCACTTGCATCTTCAGGTTCAGTTGCACTTTATCATGTGGAAAATGTAACTCCTGAGTATGATGTTGCAGGTGAGGCAGATGTTGAAGACATCATGTTCATTGGTGAGAAGGAAATTACTGAAACCCGCCAAAAATTGACAACAACCGATAGGGAACCTGATTTGATTTGTCTTGGATGTCCTCATGCATCACTTGAGGAAATTAAACAAGTGGCATCTATCGTTCAAGGAAAAACTATTAAAAATAAATTATGGATTTGCACATCCGTCAGCGTAAAGGCGACTGCTGACAGAATGGGTTACACTCAAATAATTGAAAGTGCGGGTGGAAACGTCGTATGCGACACCTGTATGGTTGTGGCTCCTATCGAGGAGATGGGCTTTGAGGTAATCGGTGTGAATTCAGCAAAAGCAGCAAACTATGTTCCATCAATGTGTGGACTTGATGTTGTTTATAATGATGTAGAAAATCTTATTCAGTTCGAATAAGTTTTCTCAAATTCTTTTTTTTAGAGTCTGTAAAATTTTATAGGCTTATTTAATTTTTATGTGTTTTTGTGTCCAGTTTTGCATTTGGAAGTCTAAAAAGGTTAGAATTCCATTTTTGGTCTTGTATAATTTCTTTATTTTTTCTGGATTGGTTTGTCTGTAG
>NZ_JAGAXX010000062.1 GCF_017940815.1 Methanobrevibacter sp. | reverse complement strand
TCTTCCAAAAAGTATTTCCAAAACACATAAAAAGAACAATGAAAATAGAACAAGGACTTTTAAGCAGATTCATGCTAAAATTAAATCACTGGAACATAAAAAACGAAAAAGAAAAAAATCACACAAGTTTTTGAAAGAGCCTATTTTTTCAAATTGAAAACTTATTTATAATTATTTCATACATATATATTAATGTATAATTAATTTTAGGAGATATTATGAGCAATAGGAAAATACAGATGCCTCGTGAAGTTTACATCGATCCTGGTATCATAAAGGATACTGCGGACATTTGTAAGTCTTTACATTTGGATAAAAAGATTTTAATCGTTACAGGAAACCATACATTCGATATAGGTGCAAAACCTGTAATAGCAAGCCTTGAAAAGGAAAACATTGAATATGATGTTATCAAAGTGGACAAAGCTAACTACGATTCAATCTCTGAGGTTGAAGAGTTAATCACTCCTGACACCACCGTTTTAGGTATTGGTGGAGGTAAGGTTATTGATGTTGCCAAATTGTCTTCACATAATCAGGGCGTTTACTTCGTTTCCATGCCGACAACAGCTTCACATGATGGTATTGTATCTCCTTTAGCTTCAATTAAAAATCCTAATACTTCAACATCTGCTAAAGCGCAGTCTCCGATAGCTGTCATTGCGGATACAGAAATACTTGCACAATCCCCATTCAGATTATTGGCGGCAGGTTGCGCAGATTTGATTGCAAACTTCACAGCTATTAAGGATTGGGAATTGGCCCACAGGCTAAAGCATGAACCTATCAGCGAGTCAGCTGCTGCATTGTCAATAATGTCAGCTCATCTGATTACTGATAATGTTGCCAACATAAAGCCTAATCTGGAGGCAAGCGCAAGAATTGTCATGAAGTCACTGTTCAGTGGAGGAATGGCAATAAGCATTGCAGGTTCTTCACGTCCTGCCAGCGGATCCGAGCATCTGTTCTCACATGCATTGGACAAGATTGCAGAAAAACCTGCATTGCATGGTGAGCAATGTGGTATAGGAACAATTCTCATGATGTACCTTCATGGTGGTGACTGGAAGGCGATAAGGGATGCCCTTAAGGCTGTGCAAGCTCCAACCACTGCTAAGGAAATTGGAATTTCTGATGAAGAGGTTATTGAAGCATTGGTCATGGCTCATAAAATCAGGCCTGAAAGATATACCATACTTGGAGACAATGGAATTTCAAAAGAAGCAGCTTATGAGCTAGCTTACAAAACAGAGGTGATTTAATGATTACATTGATAGGAAAGGATTTGGCGAAGGAAGGTCAGGAATTTGTTTTTCTTGGTCCTGCTGAAGAGTGTGAGAAATGTAGATTTAAATCATCATGTGTTGGAAGCCTTGAATTGAACAGGAAATATGTTGTCGTTGATGTTAAGGAAAACGAACAGAAATGTCCGATACATGCGGAAGGAACTGTAATTCCTGTTGAGGTTGAATTGGCTCAAATAGATTTGTTAACAACTTCAAAAAGTATTTTTGAAGGATCAACATTTACATTTAATGCTCCAGACTGTGATGAAAAATGCGACTTCCATGACTTATGCTTCCCTGAAGGGTTGATTGAAAACGACAAGTGCATTGTCTTGAACAATGCAGGAAAGCATAAAGAGGAATGCAAGAAAGGTTATAAACTTAATAAACTTACTTTAGGATTTGTGATATAAATGAAAGACACTAGTAGTAATAGTTCTGCTAAAAAGAATGCTGGTTATAAGGCTGCTGAATATGTGGAAGATGGAATGGTTTTAGGACTTGGAACAGGTTCAACCACTCACTTTTTCATTGAAAAGGTGGGAATGAGAATCAAGGAGGAAGGAATTAAAGTAATGGGTATTCCAACTTCATTCCAATCATTATTAATTGCTAAGGAATGGAACATTCCAATAACCACTCTTGAAGAGCATGACATTGACCTATCTGTAGATGGTGCCGATGAGGTGGACTCAGAATTCAATTTGATTAAAGGTGGAGGAGCAGCTCACACCAAGGAAAAAATTGTCGATTACGCTGCAGACCAGTTCATTGTCATTGTTGACGAATCCAAAGTTGTTGAATCATTAGGAGCATTTCCTGTACCTGTAGAAGTCTTGCCTGATGCATCCCGTATGGTCATGAAAGCTTTAGAAGATATGGGAGCTACCTGTGAGATTAGAATGGCTCAAAGAAAGGACGGTCCTGTAATCACAGATAACGGTAACTTTGTCATTGACGCCAAATTTGATGAAATCGAATCTCCTGCTCATTTGGAAATAGACTTGAATTCAATTCCTGGAGTAGTCGAAAACGGAATATTCTCACAAATGGTTGACAAGGTCATTATTGGAACAGATGATGGAACCAAAGAATTATAGGTGATAAAATGCCTATGTTTGATATTCCAGACATGAGGGAATTGTTGTATAAGATTGCAATCGTGTTTGGGACCATAATCGTAATCTATGGTGTCTTGTGGTTGCTTGTTAACTTAGGTGTGATTCCTGCAATAATCGCTGCCGTATTCCCGCAGATAGTGTTGATAATCATTGGATTATTCATCATATATACTGCTGTTGAACGCAGAAACAAATATTATTAATTTTTTTTAAAAAAAGAAATTGAGAAGAGAATTAAACTCTTCTATTTTTTAACTGTTATTTTTACTTTTTGGGTTACTTTGTTAAAGTAGTTATTACCTGCAAATTTAACTTTAGCGGCGTATTTATCTTTTTTAGTTAGTTTGGTAATTTTAAAGGTTGCTTTACCTTTTGCATTGGTTTTTGCGGTAAAACTTTTGCCTTTAACTGTAATTTTAACTTTCGCTTTTGCAATAGCTTTACCTGATTTGGATTTTAAGGTAACTGCATATTTTTTGGTTTTTGTTTTAGCCTTGAAAGTTTTCTTTTTAGCGGTTAACTTGGATGCTTCCTTGGTGATTTTGACAGTTGCAGTTTTACTTGCAGCCTTGTATGTATCATCACCCGCAAAACTGATGGTTGCTTTTAAAGATCCGGTTTTTGCCACTTTGAGAGTGACTGTTGCAATACCGTTAGCATTGGTGGTTGCCTTGTAGGTAACTCCATTCAACTTAACGACAATTTCTTTTCCAGCAATTGCTTTTCCACTTGCATCCTTAAGTGTGATTTGGTATTTGCTACCTTTTGCAATTGCTTGTATGTAAACATTTTTGTCAGATGCAGTTAATGAAGTTCCTATTCTATCATCCGCAATGTTTAAATTAGCATTTGTAGTTGCTGCATTGTAGTTGTCATTTCCTGCAAATGAGAATGTTGCTGAATAATCTCCAGGTTTTAATCCGGTGTTAAATGTTGCAATACCTTTATCATCACTCACAGCTGTGAAATTTTTACCGTCAATGGTAGCAGTGATTGTTTGTTTTGCAATTGCTTTTCCATCCATGTCGGTTAATGTAACATTAAATCCATTTTCAGTATACTTTGCAGAGATTATTCCTGTTTCAGTAGTAGTTATTTTTGCAGTTTCCTTATCGGAATATGTTCTAACTACATTGTCTGCACTTTGGTATTTGCTGTCTGCTCTTGCAATATAGGTTACAAAAGTAGGTGGGAACGGTAAAGAGTCTAATTTGTAGGCATTTGTTCCTACAGTTACATTATAATATCCTCCACCAAGTAAAATGCCTATTCTACTTCCACTGATTGTATTGTTGAATATCACTTCATTTCCAGACCCATAAGCTGTAATTCCACTGATTTTACAATCTTTAACGGTGTTGTTGTAGACAGTGTGGCCTTTTGAGTGCATAAGATATATTCCTTCTTTAGCGCCGGAAATAGTGTTGAATGCAATTGTAACATTTGGTCCGGTTCCGTGTCTTGTGTCAATACCGTGGTTCATTGCATTTGTAACTGTATTTTCAATAATTATTGCATTTGGTGAACCGAAGTTCATTATACCTGTTGTAAATATGTCATGAATGTTATTTTTACTTATTATGCTGTTTGAGGAGTATTCTCCAAAGATACCCCATGATGCGCCGGTGATATCGCATCCGGTAATGACCATGTTGTTATTTTTTGTAGCATAAATTCCTGCTGTTTTATATTCGTCGGTGGTGGTAGTTGCCTTAGTGGTGTCATATCCAGGATATTGCGCTTTAATGTTCAAATCACTAACGACTACTCCAGTGCTGTTCAATATGTACAATACTGCACGGTAAGCAACGGCATAGCCGCCCTCTGCAGTTGATTTTCTTACTTTTTCAGGAGCGTTATTTAAGTCAATGTTGTTGTATCCTATTAATGTTGCATTGTTTCCAAAAATCTTGATGTTCTTGTCGGTGTAAATGGAAATGTCGTTATAGACTGCATCTTTAGCAAAGCTCAATGAGTCTCCATCGTTCATTCCATCAATCATTTTTTGAATGTCTTCACTTGAGGTTCCTTCTGGAATTGTCCATTCTGTGCCTGTTTTAGCTAAGATTGTATCATAATCAATGCTGATGTCTTTAGGTGCGTCAATTCCAGTGTATGCAACGTAATTAGGAGAATAGGTTGACATATCACTGTAAGTTCCCATAATCTTTTCGGCACTTTGATAATCGCTTTTGGCCTCAGCAACATAGTAGACAAATGTTGGTGGGTATGGCAGGTTGTCTAATGCAAAGGTGTTTTCTCCAACAGTGATGTTTGTGTATCCTCCACCTAATAAAATACCGATTCTTGATTTTTGCATTTTGTTTCCATTAATGTTAATGTTGGATGATCCATAACATGTTATTGAGCTGATTGTACAGTTTATTAATGTGTTGTTTGCTGCAGTGTGTCCTTTGGAGTGCATTAGGTAAATTCCCTCTTTTGAACCTATCACTGTATTGTTGATTACCTGCACATTAGGTCCTGTTCCATGTCTTACATCAATACCGTGGTTTTTAGCATCAATGATTTTGTTTTGCTCTATTAATGTTCTGGCAGATCCAAAGTTTAGGAATCCTGTTACTGCTTGATTTTTGATTGTGTTTTGCTTAACAATTCCATCATTACAGTATTGGAAATACAATCCCCATGATGATCCGTCAAGGATGTTGTTTTCAAAGGTTAACTGGTTGGAATTCATTGCATAAACTAATGCATTTGAATAAGTTTCTCCACTATTTGCTCCACCTACAATTTTTAATCCATTAATGGTTACTCCGGTGGTTTTTACAATGTATAATGTTGCAAGGTTTCCAATTGCATATCCGCTTTCGTCAGTAGGTTTCCAGATTATTTCAGGTGTGTTCTCTTTGGATGGGGTTTCGTATCCTATTAAAGTTGCCCCATTACCGTTTACTGTGATATTCTTGTTGATGTAGATGCAGATATCACTATATTCTCCAGGCTCGAAGTTTAAAGTATCACCATCGGACATACTATTGATTGTCTCTTGGATTTGTGAGCTTGTTGAACCTGCAGCAATGGTCTGTTCTGATGATAACTTATCATCGTTGATTTCTTCTATTTTTGCTACATCATCATTTTCCTGTAATTGTGAATCATCTGTAATTTCTTCAGCAAATACAGAACTTGCACTCATTATTACAACGAATAATAATATTGTAGCTAATATTATTCCTTTTTTAGTCATTTAAATCTCTCTTATTCATTATGGTATTGTCTATAAAATACGATAGGCAATATAATTTATATTGTATTTTTAATCATATTTAAATGATGATGTCTTGATTTTAGAACATAACACTGTTAATAATAGTAATATGCTTTAATAAGGATTTAAAATGCTTATTTTTTAAAAATTTTGATAAACTATATATATCAAGATTAAATAAATAAGTTATTATATAATCAATATATAAATTAATTTAATTCGTTATTTTTTAAGGTTAAATAACGAATTTTTAACTAAAAATTTAATCAATAGTTAATTAATTTCCTATAGATTTATTTTTAATTAAAATAATGGTGTTAAATTAATTGAATTGATTATAATTACATATCGGGGAGTAATTATATGGATAAAAAATTTCTCAATGTTTTGTTCATATGTTTTATAGGCTTGTTTCTAATCTCGGCGGTTAGTGCAATTGATGAAAATCAAACTGAAGATTCACTTGCCAGCACAAATTATCAGGTCACTTCTGATTTGGCAAATGAGGACATTCAAGCAATGTTTGATAGTGCTGGAGATGGTGACACCTTTGAGTTTACAGACAGTACTTACAACAACATTTCCTTGGTTGTTGATAAGAAACTAAATATCGTATCTGCTGTTGACTCTAAAATTCACACTTCAAATCAATTATGCTCTAAGGCTAAAGATTTGGGAATAACCAATACTTTCGGGTTTTACTTTACATCTAATGGTGCAGGCAGTGTTTTATCTGGAATTACCATTATTGCATCCAATAGTGATTATGGAATAATTGTTGATTCTACAGGCAATGTGACAATCGATAATAATACAATCACTGGGGGTGTTAATGGAATTCTTGTTAAAAACGCTCAGGATATTACATTAACCAACAATAACGTCTCAAGAGCCTCTGAAAATGGAATTCAACTTAAAAATGTTAAAAATTCCATTATTTCAAAAAATGATGTTTCATATAACAAGAGATCAGGAATTGAAACTTCCAACATTTATTATTGTAAAATAACTAACAATACAGTTCACCACAATAACTTTAATGGAATTTCAATGTTCAACATATCTGATGGGAACGTCATAAAGCATAATCAGGCCTATGAAAATCCAAACGGAATTTACATTGATTCACAGTCAAGCAATGATGTAATCAATTCAAATTCATTCACGAATAATCGCAGAAACACAGATTATGAATTAGGTGCTTTTGAATCGGGTAACGGACTGTTATTCGGTGCAGATTTTAAAACTGCAAAAGAGGGCAATCCTTCAAGATTGGAAGTGAAATACAATGTTTTAGCTCATAATGAAGGTTATCAGGCTAAAAACAATCCTGAATTGCCAGTATTTAAGTTAGGGGACAACTGGTTTGACTCTACTGATGATTCAAATACATTTGTTTGTCCAATGCTTCTTGCAGGAATTATGAAAATGGGTACTGTATCCGTTAAGAATGGTATCAGTCTTCAAATGTATGATACTAGCGGTCAGGCCGTACAGGAATTTGGTACATTTGACACTACAGTCAACATTAATGGAAACAGATACACTGCAAAGTTTGTCAATGGTAAGGCCACTATAGAAGCCAATCTTGATCCTGACAAGGAATATGATGTTGATGTCATGATTGGTGGAAAGCCGGTGACATATAAATATAGAACTGCATCCGGTGATAAGGGAGAAAATAAAGATTCTCAAACTTCACAATCTCAAGACGGAAAGACCGGATTATCAGGGTCCAATCCAAATGTTTCAACAGGTTTAAGTTATGGGGTTTCCAAGGGAAACGGTGAAAATGGAACTTCAAACAGTGCGCATTATGCAAACTCCAATAAATCTGGTGTTTATGGGACAAATGCATCTGGAACATTTAAGGATTCATCTGATAACGGTGAAAGTGCATTGACTAACGGTAACGTTAATGCTGGTGATGCTAGTGAGGGTGAAGTGTCCGAAGAGGGTAAAGCATATGAAATTGTGCCTCCAAGCAAGATTTCGAAAGAAATCACAGATACCTCAGGTATTGTAGTATTAAGTATACTTTCTATTATGGGAATGTTAATCTACGGTTACTGGCGTAAGGAAGACTATGAGTAACATTTCCCTTCTTTTTTTATATACTATTAAGAACTAATTATTAATTAATGAAAATCAATACTCATTCTTTTAAAATCAACACTAACAAGAATTTTGAAATTATCGATATAACTTCCAAAATCAATGAAATGATTGACGTTGAGGAAGGAATAGTCTCAATCTTTTCAAGGCATTCCACTTCCGCAATTGTAGTCAATGAAAATGAATCCGGTCTTTTGAATGACTTGGAATTCACATTAAATAATTTGATTGATGATAAATTCTCTTATGAACATGACAGGATTGACAACAATGCTCGCTCACACCTGAAATCATTTCTCTTATCTTCAAGCGAGTGCTTACCTATAAAAAACAATACATTGGATTTAGGCACCTGGCAGTCAGTATTTTTCATTGAACTTGATGGGCCAAGGCATGGACGAACAATAAGTTTAACAATAATAGGTGAATAATATAATATTAATAAGATGTGATTATTATGGATGATGAAACTTTAAAAACTTACGGTTATGTTATCAGCTCTTCATATAGGGAGAAGTCTGTAAAGTCATTAAATGAGTCAAACAAGATTCCGACAGATCTTGCAGAGGATATTGGAATCAGGTCAAATCACATTTCAAAAGTATTGAGGGAACTTAAGGAATGTGGCGTTGCAGAGTGCATAAATGAAGAAAAACGCAAAAACAGAATTTACAGATTGACACCGAAAGGTGAAGATATAGCTAACCTTATAGATTAAGCTATACAAAAAAACTAATTTTTATGATGGTTGGTGTTTAATTGAGAAAATGGACAATAATTTTAATAGTTGTAATTATATTATTGTTGATTTTCATACTGCTTTTCAATAATTATGATACTTCGCCAACACTGAGCAATTACTCTCAAACAGAAATACAAATGAGAAAATTGTGGTATTGAAAAGAATTTATTTGTTTATAAATTCTATTTCAAATGCAATTACCGGATAGTCTAATGTAAAGTTGGTGATTACTTCAGGGGAAACCTCACCGAAGAATCCTTTAACAAATCCTTTTTCTGATTCTCCCTCAACGTCAGCAACCCTACCTTCAATGAATGTCTTGTTTTCACTGTCTGAGATTTCCATGCTGTATCCTAAGTTGGATAAAACGCTGGTCATGACTGACTTGATTTCGGTAAAGTTAGCTGTTGAGTGACAAATTAACGCAGCTAATTTTTTGGATGAGACTGTCTTGTTTTCTTTGGATTCGTCAAGGTATAGGACGTCACCTATTTCGAATATTTTTTGTGGCAAGTCCTCATGCTTGTTGTCTTCCAAGAATTCCATCAAGCTGTTGATTAAGCTTGTTCTAATCATTGTTCTGTCAATTGTAATTGGTTTTGCAACTTGAACGTGAGGTTTTTCCTCTTGGTTCATTTTTGTGTAATGTGCATCTTCACTAGTAAGCATCAAGCTCATTACTTCCTGGAATCCTAAACCAACCATAACTTCACGGATGATTGATTCAGAGCGGAACCAGTCGTTTTCATAAGCAACAGTGTTGATTTCAGGTAATTTAGCTTCAACGGAATTGATGTGGTACTGTACTGCAATGTTTTCGACAATGTCCACTTCATGCAATATGTCTACTCTGTAAGCCGGAATGATGGCTTTGACTTCATTGTCGTTCAATACTTCAGCATTGAAACGAGCCTTCAACAATAATCCTTTGATGTCTTCAGCGGTGAGGCTGGTTCCACCAATCAATTCGTTTGCGGTGTCAACGTGAACGTTCATTTCCTGTGGAGTCAAGTCAGGACTTACGATGGTCTTGTCTTCATATTTAACTTCCATTGACTTGATTTGGCCTCCCACTTCGGCAAATGAGGAACATATGATGTTCAATGCTTGATTCACTGCTCTTTCATCGGTACCTGTCACATCAACAATGATGTTTTTGGTGTCCTCTTTGATTTTGGTCAACTCACCGTTGATGATAGGTGGCATGGACAATACTTGATCATCTTTATCTAAAATTAATGGATATTTTTCAAAGTCTTCAATCAAATGAGCGTAATCTTTTCCTTTGTCATGTTCAGTTAAAACTTCTTCTGGAGTCATTTCAGTGTCTTTTTCCAAAGGAACAAATGCGTTTGCATCTTTTGGAGTTGCAATGTATTTAAATGGAGCGTTTACAACATCAGCATTGTGAATACCGATAGCTACTTTTTTCCTGTCCCTTCCAATAACCCAGTGGAGGTTTTCCTGGAAGTCCATGATGTATTTTAACTTGTCGCCAGTAAAGTCAACATTGTCAATTTTTGCAAAAGCGATGTATGGTCTGATTTCAGCCACTTCTGCCTCAACAATAACTTCCTCATTGGAAGGTACTACTGGATAATCAGGCAAACCTATTTCCTGACCGATAAACCCTTTAAAAGATCTGGCTACTCCTTCAACAGACAAGTTGTCTGGTCTGTTTGGGAAGAATTCGACCTTGATTTCCTCATCATCAAAGTCTTCAATATCACTTGACATCATTGGTAAGGTGTCTATTAGTTCATCTTTTTCCATATCTATTCCTAAATCTTTTAAATCATCGTATTTGAATGTTATAACTGGCATTTAATAACTCCATTTAATTTTTTTAAAATCCATAAATTAACATGAAAAATAGAGATTCAATCACAAAATGAAGAGCTCTATGTTCTAACTCACCCATATCACGTATAAATATTGTGTGAGTAACATCTATTACAAAATGAATGAGGGCTGCTAAAATCCCAATAACCGGATTTAAAAACACTATTGATACAACAATGAAGTGGAATCCTGCCTCCATTATTTCATGCGCTACCCATGTCTGCCATGTTGAGTGTGTTGATTGCTGAATCAAACCTCCTAAGATTATATAGAAGTTATTGAATACTTTCCACATTAATGTGGTGTGCAATACATCACTTATAGCTAAAACAATAGCAACATAAAACCATATCAAGTTCATTTTTATACACAGTCCTATTTTTGATAATATTATTAATTTGATTTTATTATATAATATATTTATCTATTAAGCATTTTTATTTTCAAAATATTTGAAATTCAATTAGTTTTTTAAATAATAAATTACATAATTAATAATATTATTTTTATTTACATTAACTAGGAGAAAATATATGTCAAAAGAAGAAATTCCTAAAGACTATGACTTTAAAAAGGAAAAGGTTTGGGAGCAAAAATGGGAAGATGAAGACATCTACAAGTACATTGGAGATGGTTCTCGTCCTAGATATATAATTGATACTCCCCCACCATACCCAACAGGTTCCATTCACTTGGGACACGTATTGAATTGGGTTTACATTGATATGAACGCAAGATACAGAAGACAAAAAGGTCATGATGTATTGTTCACCCAAGGATGGGACTGTCACGGTCTTCCAACTGAAGTAAAGGTTGAGGAGACTCATAAGATTAATAAAAATGATGTGTCAAGAGCACAATTCAGACAGTATTGTATTGACTTAACCACTGACAACATTGCAAAGATGAAATCACAGATGCGTGCAATGGGTTATTCACAGGACTGGAGCCGTGAATTCGTCACAATGACTCCTGAATACATGAGAAAGACCCAGTATTCATTTTTGAAAATGTATAATGAAGGATTGATTTACCAAGGAATTCACCCGGTAAACTGGTGTCCTCGTTGTCAGACTGCAATTGCTTTTGCAGAGGTTGAATACTCAGACAATACAACATTCTTAAACTATGTAAACTTCCCTCCTGCCGTTGAGGATTCCTATGAAGACATCGCATCTTCTCAAGAATCCGGCAAACAGGCTGACCCTAAGGATGAGGGCATATTGATTGCAACCACCCGTCCGGAATTGATGTCCGCTTGTGTGGCAGTTGTAATTCACCCTGAAGATGAAAGATACACTCATCTTTTAGGAAAATATGTGGAAGTTCCTTTATCACATCAAAAAGTTAAAATCATTGCAGATGAAGAGGTTGATCCTGAATTCGGTACCGGTGCAGTAATGATTTGTACCTTCGGGGACAAGACTGACGTAAGTTGGGTTCAAAAATATGACCTTGAAATCATCAATGCAATCGATGAGACCGGTACATTGACAAGCGCTGCAGGCAGATATGAAGGAATGGACTTGCAAACCTGTAAAAAACAAACAATCGAAGACTTGGACAGTGAAGGATACCTGTTAAAACAAGAGCAAGTTGACCAAAACGTAGGCCAATGCTGGAGATGTAAGACTCCTATCGAGATTCTCGTTAAAAAACAATGGTTTGTTGCAGTGAGAGACTTAATCGAAAAGACCAAAACCGCAGCGGATGAGATGAAATGGGTTCCGGAACACATGAAATCCCGTATGGTAAACTGGGCGGATTCCATGGAATGGGACTGGTGTATCTCAAGACAAAGAATATTTGCAACTCCAATTCCAGTATGGTACTGTAAAGACTGTGGAAAAGTGATTTTGCCTGACGTTGAAGACTTGCCAATTGATCCAACAGTCGACAAGCCAAAACATGCTTGTGAATGTGGCTGTGAAGAGTTTATTCCTGAAGAAGACGTATTGGACACTTGGATGGACTCATCAATTTCACCTTTATCAATTGCAGGATGGCCTGATGAAGATTATGTAAATCATTTCCCATCAAACATCCGTCCGCAAGGACACGACATCATCCGTACATGGGCGTTCTACACAACACTCAGATGTTTGGCATTGACCGACCAGAAGCCGTTCGATGACATTGTAATCAACGGTATGGTATTCGGTGAAGACGGAAACAAGATGTCCAAATCAAGACCTGAGTTCGTTGTTGGTCCTGAAGAGGTCATTGAAAAATACGGTGCCGACTCATTAAGAACATGGGCAGCCAACAGTGTTCCTGGATCTGACGTAATATTTGACTGGAAAGACATCAAGCACGGATACAGATTCTTAAGAAAATTCTGGAATGCATTCAGGTTCATCAGCATGCAAATATTCGATGAGGAAGTATCCTATGAAGAAGTTAAAGATAACCTTGGACCTCTTGACTTATGGATATTATCCAAATTGAACAACTTAAACAAGACTGTTGACCAAGCGTTTGCAGATTACAACTTCGCAGATACAATAACATCTATCGAAAGATTCTTCTGGCACGATTTCTGTGACGAGTACATTGAAGCTGTAAAATACAGATTATACAGCGACGTTTCAGACGAATCCAGAAAGGCTGCAAAATACACATTGAGAACCGTTGTGGAAACATCCCTTAAACTGATGGCTCCAATTGCACCGTTCTTCACAGAAGAGGTTTACCAATACTTCTCAGACGAGTCAATCCATACCACCTCATGGCCTGAAGTGTATGACGAATTGATCAGTGAAGAAATGGAAACAAAAGGAGAAACCACTGTTGAGTTGATTGATGAAGTAAGAAGATTCAAATCCGCTTCAAAAATACCATTGAATGCTGAACTTGCGGAAGTCAACGTTTACACTTCCGATGATGATTTGGTGGATGTGTTCAATCAATTCGATGCAGACATTAAAGGAACCTTAAAAATCAATGATTTGGAAATCAGCTCAGGAAAACCTGAAGTTCATGAAAAAATCATTGAAGTGGAGCCTGACATGTCTCAAATCGGACCTACATTCAAGGGCGATGCCGGTAAAATCATAGGTTATCTTAAATCAACCGATATTGATGAAATCGGTGCTGTTTTAGATGAAAACCATGAATTGACTGTCGGTGATATTGTAGTTCCTGAAGACATGTTGAACATCAAAAAGGAGATTGTTGGAGCATCCGGTAAGAAAGTGGATATCTTGCAATCCGAAAACTTAGATATGATTGTGGAAGTAATCAGATGATTACTTTTCCATTAACTTTTTTTAATGCTAAAGCTATTGCATAGGTAATGGCTAAAATGACTATTGTCCATATTACTGAATGGATTGCTGGCTGATTATAGACCAATAGGAATGGGTAAGGACCTTCTACTACTTTTATTATATTTAAGAAAATCATGATTATGGCATATATTATTGTAAAGTACAATCCATGAATCACGTTTAAATTGTCATATTTTTCAATTATAAAGGATATGATTGCTAGAATTGGACAAAGAGTATGGTGGTATAGCATAGACCCGCCAAATAATAGGTGATACAATCCAAAATCGGTTGTCCATGACAATACGGTAAGGACAATTATCAATGTCAATGTTGTTGAAACGATTGCGATATATCTTAAGGACTTGAACCATGAGGGTAATTCCTTATTTGTTAAAAGGAATATTGAAAACATTAAAGAGGATATCAATAGCAACAGATTGCTGTCTTCGGTATAATATTCCAATGAAGTGAGTCCCATCTCATTAAAAACCAATATGAATCCAATGATTTCCAAAATAACTATCAATAGATTCATTGTCAGATTAATGTTTCTTGAATTCATGTTATCTTATTTTGAGATATTCTCACTCAAGGTCATTTTCTATTTCCTTAACCACACGAGCTGGAACACCTAGCGCAAGGGAATTGTCTGGAATGTCCTTTGTCACAACGGCGCCTGCTCCAATGACTACATTGTCTCCAATTGTAACTCCCGGAAGAATTGTCACGTTGGCACCAAGCCAGACATCATTGCCTATTCTAATTTCACTTGCCTGCCCCAAATGTTCACGCCTTTTTTTAGGGGATAATGGGTGGCCGACGGTTGTTATGGTTGTGTTCGGTCCGATCATCACATTGTCTCCAATGTGGACTTCGTTAATGTCAAGTATTGTCAAGTTGAAGTTTGCGGTGAAGTTGTTTCCGATATGTATGTTTTTCCCATAGTCAAAGCAGAATCTCTTTGCAATCCATACCTTTTCACCGACGGAACCTAAAATTTCACTCAATACCTCATGCTGCTTGTCCAAATCGTCTTCTGGGAGTGAATTGAATATGTTTGCGTTTTCAATCGCTCTCAATTTCATCAAGGATATTTCCTCTTCATCATAGCAGTATTCAAGGCCTGCCAGCATTTTGTCAAATTCTTTCATAGGTAAGTATTTATTGAAATTAATTTAAAAATATTTATGATAGCATGATTCTTAAGGTAAAAAATATTTCAGAAATCGGTGGGGTCGTAAAGGCACCGCCTTCCAAAAGTTATTCCCACAGAGCAGTAATTCTAGCCAGTTTGGCTAATGGAACCTCAAAATTATATGATATGTTATACTCAGAAGATACTTTAGCTTCCATTCGTGTTTGTGAAGCTTTAGGTGCTAAAATTACCAGAAAAGATGATTGTTTGGAAGTCATTGGAACTGGAGGCAAGCTTCACAACTCTTCCCAATCTCCAATTGATCTTGCAAACTCAGGAACTACCTTAAGATTGATGACCAGTGTTTCAGCATTGTCCGACAATGAGGTCACATTGACCGGTGACGAGTCCCTTCAAACCCGTCCGATGGGTTTGCTGATGGATGCCCTATGGCCTCTAGGTGTGGAAACCGAATCATTAAACGATAATGACAAGGCACCGATTTTAATCAAGCCAGGATATGTCGGTGGCGAAACCAACATCATGGGAAATGTTAGTTCCCAGTTCATCTCATCAATTATAATATCCTCTCCGTTATCCGATAAGGGTGCAACATTATACGTGTTGCCGGAATTCAAGTCAAAGCCTTACGTTAACATGACTTTGGATATCATGAGGAAATTTGGAGTCAATGTGCTTAAGGGGTATTACTTGAAGCATGAGTCCTGTGACAAGGAGCATCAAAGCTGCAGAATTGATGAGTTCAAGGTCAGAAAACAGGATTATGTAGCTTGTGACTACACTGTTGAGGGAGATTACTCTTCAGCATCATATTTATTGGCTTTAATTGCAATAAATGGTGGTCAGGCTAAAATTAAGAATCTGTTCTTTGATTCAAAGCAAGGGGACAAATACATATTGGACATCCTGCAGAAAATGGGTGCAACAATAATCCGTGGTGAGGATTATGTTGAAATTGCTTCTGAGGGAAATCTAAAGGCTATTGACGTTAACCTGTCTAATGCTCCTGACTTGCTGATAACGGTTGCAGTATTGGCTGCAATGGCTGAAGGAACAACTAATATCACAGGTGTTGCACATGCAAGAGTTAAGGAAACCGACAGAATAGATACCACTTGTCGTGAATTGGAGAAATTGGGCTGTAAACTTGAAGAGCATGAGGACGGCATGAGCATTACTGGGGGAGTAACCTCAGGTGTTGTCGATTCACATGGTGACCACAGACTGGCAATGGCATTCAGTCTTATTGGGCTGAAACAGGACATCATGATTACAAATGGGGATGTGTTTGATGTGTCATTCCCTAATTTCATTGAAAGCATGGCAGAATTAGGATTTGAATTGGAGTTAGAAGATGAATAAGGAAGAAAGAGTAATCAAGTTAATCGAGGAGTTGGAAAGCGTTTTTCAAATCAGGACATTCCTGGACCATGACCCTTATAAGGTGTTGATTAGGACAATTCTGTCCCAAAGGACAAGGGATGAGAACACTGACCAGGCCACTAATAATCTATTTGAAAAGTATCCTGACATTTATGCTGTTGTTGAGGCTCCAATCGATGATGTTAAAGAACTAATCAGACCTGCTGGCTTTTATAATGTTAAGGCAGCTCGTATTCAGGAGGTTTCACAAATATTAATAGACCAGTATGGTGGTGAGGTTCCTGATACTGTTGAGGAGATGATTAAGCTTCCTGGTGTTGGCCGTAAAACCGCTAATTGTGTCATGGTTTTTGCCTTTGAGCTTCCTGCAATTCCTGTAGACACTCATGTTCACAGAATCTCAAACCGTTTGGGCCTTGTTAACACAAAGGATCCTGAAGACACAGAGGTTGAATTGTGCAAAATCGCTCCTGAGGAGTTGTGGATTAAACTTAATGACCTGATGGTGCAGTTTGGCCAGAACATCTGCAAGCCGATAGGCCCTCAGTGTGAGATTTGTCCATGCACTGATATCTGCGATTATTTTTATGAAAACGTTTAATTGTTTGAGGAGATTATATGAGTGAAAGGTATTTGTCGACTAATAGATTAGAAGCATTTTATGATGCAATTATTGCAATTATTGTAACAGTTTTGGTTTTGGAATTACCTCAACCTGCTACTGCATCTATTCAAGCTATTTTAGCAATCAAAACTTCTTATTTTGCTTATTTGATAAGTTTTTTAGTTTGTACAAATCTTTGGCAGTATCATCATTTGATCTATGCTCATGTTGAGCGAATAAATCCGGTAATTATATGGCAAAATATATTGCTGTTATTGGTTGTTTCATTGCTTCCATATCTGACAACATTTGTTGCTAATAATCCATTTTCTTTACTTGCAGAAGCAATATTTGGATTGGATTTTATACTTGTAAATGTTATACTGTTTTGGATGGCAAAATCATTGATAAATGTAAATCCTAATCAAGAAGGATTGTCAGGGGCTTTGGACGTAAAAACTGCACTTGTTATTCCGTTTTTGATTTTTATTGTGGGTTTGATAATTGCTTTTATGGGTTATCCATTTGCAATCAGTATCTGTTGTTTAATATCAGTTGTAAGGTCTATTATTGTTTCAATCAGAACCTAATTTAAATGTAGAAAATAATTTCTACTATCTTTTTTTTAGTTTTACCAAAACATTTATAAAGTAAAACAATGTTATATAACAATAGTTATTATAACGAATGTTATATAACTATTCAAATTAACCCTTTTAATATACCAGTAAAAACAATTAATAATTAAGGAGAAAAAATTATGGTAAATGTTCCAAAATTGAAAAGAGGAGTACTTGATAGTGTTGTAGATGCAATTGGAAACACTCCGATTGTAAGATTAAACAACCTAACAAAAGATTTAGAAGCAGAAGTTGATGTAAAAATCGAATCATTCAACCCTACTGGTAGTGTAAAAGACAGAGTTGCTGTTGCAATGATTGAAGATGCAGAAGAAAAAGGCTTGCTCAAGCCAGGTGCTACAATCATCGAGCCAACCAGTGGAAATACTGGTATAGGACTTGCATTTGCAGCTGCTGCTAAAGGTTACAAGTTAATATTGACCATGCCTGAAACCATGTCCATCGAAAGAAGAAAATTCTTAAGTATCTTAGGTGCTGAATTGGTCTTGACCCCTGGTGCTGATGGAATGGGTGGAGCTATTGCAAAGGCAAATGAATTGAATGAGGAAACTCCTGACTCAATAATTTTAGGTCAATTTGACAACCCTGCTAACGTGAAAATCCATGCTGAAACAACCGCTCAGGAAATTTTAAGAGACACTGAGGGCAATGTGGACATTGTCATTGCAGGTGTCGGAACCGGTGGAACAATCACTGGAATCGGTAAGGTCTTAAAAGAGGAAGTTCCTGGTGTTAAAATCGTTGCGGTAGAACCTAAGGATTCACAAACTCTTGGAAAAGGTGAGAAAGGACCTCACAAAATCCAAGGTATCGGTGCAGGATTTGTGCCTTCAATCTATGATGCTGATGTGATTGATGAGATTATTCCGGTCGAAAATGAAGATGCTGGAAACACTTTACTTGCCCTCGCTAAGGAGGAAGGTATATTTTCCGGTATATCCTCAGGAGCAGCTACTTGGGCTGCTTTGGATTTAGCTAAAAAAGAAGAAAATAAGGGTAAAAGAATAATAGCAATCTTACCTGACAATGGAGAAAGATATCTCTCTGTAGATTGGCTATTTGATTAAGTAAAACTATATATACCATATGTTATATAATTTAATATATAACATTTTTGAGGTTTATAATGTTCAACGGGTTAAGGAGTGAAATAAAAGCTATAAAAGATAAGGATCCTGCCGCAAGGTCCACATTAGAAATTTTCTTGTGTTATCCTGGATTTTATGCATTATTATTTCACAGAGTGAGCCACTGGTTATGGAATCATTCCTTAAAGTTGCTTGCTCGTATGAATTCTAATTTGGCCAGGTTTTTGACTGGTATAGAAATTCATCCCGGTGCAACATTTGGTAAACGCGTATTTATTGATCATGGAATGGGAGTTGTTGTAGGGGAAACTGCAATTGTTGGAGATGATGTACTTATTTACCAGGGAGTAATCCTTGGAGGTACAAGTACTGAAAAAACTAAAAGACATCCTACAGTTGAAAGAGGAGTAATTATTGGAGCTGGTGCTAAGGTAATGGGAAACATCACTATTGGTGAGTATTCAAAAATTGGTACCGGTGCTGTAGTGCTTAAAGATGTTCCTCCTCAATCAACATGTGTTGGAGTTCCTGGACGTATAGTTAGACGTAAAGGTGTGCGTCCTGAGAAAGTTGACCTTGATCACAATAAGCTCCCGGACCCTGTTGCTGATGCAATCAGAACAATCGAAAAGCATCTTCAGGATAATGACAAGCGCTTTGAAATATTATTTGAAAAGCATGAAATTTGTCTGACTGAGGATATTCGAGATGAACAAGAAGATTTAGAGGATTTGTTTAAAAAATAGAAGGGATTTTTATGAAACCGCCTTGTGAAATCGTAGTATGGTATGTAATACCTGCAATTAGATCAGAATTAGCAAAAGAACTTTTAAACTTGGGAATGAAACAGAAAGATGTTTCTGAACTTATGGATATAACCCAACCTGCCGTATCCCAGTACATAACCGATAAAAGGGGTAGTGGAATTAAGCTTGATGATAGTGTCAGAGCTGAAATACATGAATTTGCTCGTCAATTGGCTGAAGGTGAAGCCACCAAGGCTGACTTGATTCCTAGAACCTGTGCAATATGCAAGAATGTTAAAACTGTGGATGTGTTGGAACAACTCAACATTGATAAATCCGAACTTGGTGAGGACTGTCAATCTTGTTTAGGTTCTGAGGCAGAATAGGAAAATATTGGAAAAAATAGTAAACTTTATAAACTATTAACTACCAATATTTTATTATCCTATATATGTTTATGGCAAGTTTACCGAGTGGCTTAGGTGTGTGGCTGCAGACCATAATACGGGGGTTCAAATCCCTCACTTGCCTTTTTACAATTACTTTTTTTCGAGGTTATTTTTATGAACGTTTATTCTACATTAACTCGTAGTAAACAAGACTTTGTAACTATTAATAAGAACAGAGTTAACTTATTTGTTTGCGGACCAACTGTTTATGACGATGCTCACATTGGTCACGGAAGAACATACATCTCTTTTGACACAATTAAAAGATACTTGGAATACAAAGGATATGCAGTATTCTATATCCAAAACATCACTGACATTGATGACAAGATCATCAACAGGTCAAAAGAAAGCGGAATTCCTGCAAGCCAGTTAGCTCGCAAGTTCGAGAAAAGATACATTGAAGACATGCACAAATTAAATGTGAATGGTGTTAACTTATTTGCTAGAGCAACCGATCATGTTGATGAAATTTTAGACCAAATTCAAAGATTGATTGACAAGGGTTTTGCTTATGAAACCGAAGATGGGGTTTACTTTGAAATCGAAAAATTCCCTGAATTCGGTAAATTATCCAACAGAAACATTGAAGAATTGGAATCCCACAGGGACATTGCAGAAACCACAAAGAAAAATCCGCAAGACTTCGCTTTATGGAAAAAACGTGAAGGAGTGGACGAACCGACCTGGCCTTCCCCATGGGGAGACGGAAGACCTGGATGGCATATTGAGGACACTGCAATCACCGAATACTACTTCGGACCACAATATGATGCGCACGGTGGAGGACTTGACTTGATCTTCCCTCACCACGAAGCTGAAATCACCCAGATGGAAGCTGTATCAGGTAAAGCTCCAATGGTTAAATTCTGGTTGCACACCGGATTTTTAAACGTTAACGGAGAAAAGATGTCAAAATCCCTTAACAATTTCATCACTATTCGTGAATTGCTTGAGGATTATGCTCCTGAAACATTCAGATTCTTCGTGCTTTCAACCCATTACAGAAGTCCTATTGACTTTTCAAAAGACTCACTTCACCAATCCGAAAAAAGCTTGGACAGAATCAGAAAGTTCTATGAACAGCTGGATGTTGAAGTATGTGAAAATGTCGAGTCAGATTATGAGGTTTTAGCTAAATGGAGCAAAGAGTTCTTTGACAGCATGGATGATGACTTCAACACTCCAAAAGCTATTGCAGCACTATTTGGATTGATCAATGATTCCAAAAATGAATTGGATAATCTGGCTGATGAGGATAAGATTGCCATTAAGGCATTCTTGGATGATGCAGCACATATTTTTGGTGTAAGCTTTGAAACTGAAGATGTTAATGCAGGTTCTGATGATTTGTTAGAACTAATTTCTGAAGTAAGATCTGAGTTAAGAGCTAACAAGCAATATGACTTATCCGATAAAATCCGTGATAACCTACAAGCATTAGGTTTTGACATAAACGACTAAGAGAATCCATTCTCTTCTTTTTTTAATTTTTTTTTCATATTTTCAGTTTTTTTTTCGTTGAAAAATATAACAATGTTTATATATTAAAATAACATATGTTATATTATGTATAACAATGTTTTATCTCAATGTTATATTCTTAAGTTTTGGTATTCCAAAACATTTATATATTAAAAATAACTATTGTTATATAGCACTATATAACACGTGATATATTTTAAGAAAAATAAACTTACACGCACCCTATATTGATATAATTCACACACCTGAAATATAGTTGGTTTAAATCACGCAATAGTGCTCAAAAATAAATTAAGGTGATAAAATGACAAATGAAAAGAATTACGGATTAGCAACATTAGGTGTACGTGCAGGACAAACTCCAGACCCAGTAACAGGGGCTCAAGCGGTTCCTATTTATCAAACTACTTCATATGTATTTAAAGACTCAGATGAGGCTGCAAGAAGATTCGCCCTTCAAGAGTTTGGTCAAATTTACTCCAGACTCACAAACCCTACCAGTGATGTGTTTGAAGCAAGAATTGCTGCTATCGAAGGCGGTAACTCAGGAATTTCAACATCAAGTGGTCTTGCGGCAATTTCATATGCAATTTTAAATGTAACCGAACCTGGAGACAACATTGTTTCTGCAGACAACCTTTACGGTGGAACTTACCAATTGTTCAACTACACTTTCAAGGATCTTGCAAGAGAAGTCAAGTTTGTAAACTCTCAAGACTTGGAAGCTTTTGAAGCAGCAATTGATGAAAAGACAAAAGCTATTTACGTTGAATCAATCGGAAACCCAAAATTGGATGTGCCTGACTTTGAGGCACTTGCAGAAATTGCACACTCACATGATATTCCATTGATTGTGGACAACACTGTAGGTGTAGGTCTTGTAAGGCCATTGGAACACGGTGCAGACGTGATTGCAGCATCCGCAACAAAATATGTTGGTGGACACGGTACTGCAATTGGAGGATACATCGTTGACTCAGGTAAATTCAACTGGGGTAACGGCAAATTTGCAAACTTCACAAAAGCAGATCCAAGTTACCATGGATTAGTATTCTGGGATGCATTCGGTGACGTGCCAGGTCTTGGAAACGTTGCATTCACTGTAAGAGTAAGAGCAAGACTTTTAAGAGATTTAGGTGCAACCCAAGCACCAGTACACAGCTTCATATTCCTCCAAGGATTGGAAAGCTTAGACGTACGTGTAAAAAGACATTCTGAAAATGCCATTAAAGTGGCAAAATTCTTAGAATCCCACCCTAAAGTCAAATGGGTAAACTATCCAGGATTGGAATCTCACCCAACCTATGAAATCAACAAGAAATACTTGAAAGACAACTTTGCAGGAATCTTAGGATTCGGTGTTGAAGGGGGAGAAGAAGCTGGAAGAAAAGTAATCGAAAAATTAGAATTGTTCTCAATACTTGCAAACATCGGTGATGCAAAAAGTCTCGCAATCCACCCTGCAAGTACAACACACCAACAATTGAGTCCTGAAGAACAAGAGGCAACCGGTGTGACTCCAGACTTCATCAGACTCTCAATCGGTTTAGAGGACGTAAATGACTTAATCGCTGATTTAAGTCAAGCATTAGATAGTATCTAGTTACTATCTAATCACTTAAAATTTTTATAGAATAAAGATTTTACTTATTAAAAAAGAAATTTTTGGAGATAATGAAATGTATTTAGATAACTCTGCAACTACTCAAGTTAGCCAAGAAGTTTTTAAGGAAATGGAACCTTATTTCACACAAGAGTTCGGAAATCCTTCCACTCTTTACAAAATAGGTCGTGAATCAAAAAAGGCATTGGATTTAGCTCGTCAAAGAGTGGCTGATGCTATCAATGCAAAACCTGAAGAAATTTATTTCACAAGCGGAGGATCAGAGTCAGACAACCTTGCAATCAAGGGTATTGCATTCAAATTAGCTAAAAAGGGTAAGCATATTATCACCACAAATATCGAACACCCTGCTGTTAAGAACACATTAGGCTTTTTAGAATCTCTCGATTTCAAGGTAACCTACTTGCCAGTTAATGAAAATGGTATTATCAGCATTGATGACTTAAAAGCAGCAATCACTGATGAAACCATCTTAATCACTGTGATGCATGCGAACAATGAAATCGGTACAGTCCAACCTATTGAGGAAATAGGTAAAATCGCTCGTGAAAAAGGCATCAAGTTCCATACAGATGCCGTTCAAAGCTTCGGTAAGATTGAAGTGGATGTTGAAAAACAGAACATTGACCTTCTTTCATTATCTTCCCATAAAATTAACGGTCCAAAAGGTGTAGGTGCAATTTACATCAAGAAAGGAACACGTGTAGTGCCACTTATCCATGGTGGTGGCCAAGAGAAAGGAATAAGATCCGGAACCGAAAATGTTCCGGGAATCGTTGGATTTGGAAAGGCTTGCGAATTGGCTGCAAATCAATTGGATGAACATTATGAAAAGTTATCCTCAATTCGTGATGAGCTAATTGAAAAGGTATTGACTACAATTCCTGAAGCGTACTTGAATGGAGATAAAGATAACAGACTGCCAAACCTTGTTAATTTCCGTTTCAAAGCTATTGAAGGAGAGTCATTAATACTATTGCTTGATGCTAAAGGATATCAGGCTTCAACCGGTTCCGCATGTTCATCAAATACCCTCGAAGCATCTCCTGTTCTAACTGCATTAGGATTGGATCCAGTTGATGTTCATGGTTCATTAAGAATATCTCTTGCGCCTGAAAGCGACGCATTTGATGTTGATGAATTTGTGGAAACAATTGCAGAAGCAGTGAAAAGATTAAGACAAATGTCCCCATTGTGGAATCAAGAATTAGATTATGATAATATTATGTGCAAAAAGCACGATGATACCTGTAGGAAGTGTTAATTATGGATTATTCAGAAAAAGTTATGGACCACTTTGCAAACCCAAGAAACTGTAGAGTGATGGAAGACGCTAACGGAGTTGGAACCGTGGGAAACCCAACCTGCGGAGACTTGATGACTATTTACATAAAAGTGGAGGACAATGTAATTCAGGACATTTCCTTCCAGACATTCGGTTGCGGTGCAGCGATTGCAACAAGCAGTATGATTACCGAAATTGCTGTTGGAAAAACCGTTGAGGAAGCATTGCAAATCTCCCGTAATGATGTTGCGGAAGAATTGGATGGTCTTCCACCAATAAAAATGCACTGTTCAAACCTTGCTGCAGATGGTCTTCAGGCTGCCATTGAAAACTATAAGGAAAACAATCAATAATAATAAATACTTTGAATAATAAAATATCTTTAATCTATTTAGGAGATGTTTTATATGGCAAAAATATTAAAATGTGACGACTGTGGAAGTATTATCCAAGTTTTAGTTGAAGATGACGGCGACGCATGTGACGCTCACATGCTCAAAATACCAGTACAAACTGAAGGAGAAAAATCTCCAAAACACAAACCTGTAGTTGAAATCGATGGTGACAAAGTAACCGTTAAAGTCGGTGAAGCAGCACACCCAATGGATGACGACCACTACATTCAATTCTTAGTTGTTGAAGCAGGTAATGAACAATACGCAAAATGCTTCGCTCCTGGAGATGTTGCAGAAGCAACCTTCACAGTTAACTCAACTGATGATGTTAAAGTATTAGCATTTTGTAACTTACACGGACTTTGGTCCAGCGAATAAGTTTAAAATTAACTTTTTAAACTTTCTTATTTTTTTCTTTAAATCTTTTAAATTTTTCAATATAACAAATTTTAATAACATCTTTTTATATAATTTAATACGTGTCTAGTTATATAAAATTAATAATTTTTATTGTAGTTTTAGTTTTTATATCCACTGCTATTGTCTTTATTGATAGTTCAATGGATAATATTAACCAGTCCATGCCATCAATTAGTGATAGTATAGTTCAGGGTGATAAAGATTACAATGAATCCGTTGAATTATTGAATAATAAAAATTATGAAGAATCAAGTCAAAAGGCGATTTCAGCTGGAGATAATTACAACAGTAGTTTGAATAAGTTACTTGAGATTAAAGAGAAGTTTAGCAAGGATTTGAATGATGTTCATAAGGATTACATTGACACAACCATAAAAGAATTAGAATTGAAATTAAAAGCTGTTGATGATTTGAAAGAATCAATTTATTATTTGAGGAATTATTATAATTACACAGGTTCAAATTATGGATCTGAGGCCAATGATTACATTTATGAATCATTGACATATCAAAATCAAAGAAATGAGATTGTTCAAAATAATTCAGAATTATTTAATTAAACGTGAGGTTTTAAATGAAAACTAAATGTCCAAAATGTAAGGGAATAGGTTCCGTTGTAGTGGATTATAAGGAATGTGATGCATGTGGCGGAACAGGTTTTGAAGACGATGCCTTTGATGTGGGAAGTCATTTCAAAGGAATAAACAATAATGCAAGAGCAAAATTTGACCTCGGAGGAGATGAAGACATTCCATGTGAAGTTTGTAACGGAAAAGGACAGGTTGAAGTTTATGAGGAATGTCCTTACTGTCATGGAACAGGTCAGGTTAATGTCTGTAGAGACTGTGGAAAACTGCTCGATGAGAAATATGACATCTGCCATGAGTGCGGTGAGAAAAGAAAAGCTGAAAAGGCTAAGCATGATGAGTATGAAGCTCGCAGAAATGCCAAAAGGGATGTTTACGTTCTTGATTCAATTTGTAACATGAAAGATATTGACAGGGACAAATTATACAAGGGTAAAATCACAAGAGTTGAAAGGTATGGGGCTTTCGTTTCCTTGAACAATAACGTTTGGGGACTTATGAGAGGAGATGTCTCCGAATATAATGTGGGTGATGAGATTGTCGTATTCATCACAGCCATCAAGTCAAGGGAAGGCAAGATTGATTTTGCACCGGCTTATGTTGATTCTTATAATCTTAAGAGATTGACCAAATCCATTCCAAGAACTCTCATCGGTCAACTTGAAGAGAAAAAAGGAAAAATCGTCAGGATTGATGGGCAAGTACAGCAAATCCAGCAGACTTCCGGTCCAACAATATTTATCATTAGTGATGAAAGCGGTACTACTGAAATTGCTGCATTTGACAAGGCTGGAGAGAGGTCTTATCCTGAAATCGAGTTGGATGATGCGGTTCAGGTGATTGGTGAAGTTAATGAACATGGTGGAAAAACTCAAATCGAGTCATCTTCAATGGTAAAACTTGATGAAGAAAGTACTAAACAATTACATAAATTAATTGATGATGCATTAAATAGGAAAGCTCAACCGGAAGATGTTGAATTCTTGGTTAAAAGTGATGTTTTAAACAGACTTAAACCTAAGATGTATGAGGCAGCTAGAAGAATAAGAAGGGCAATACTTGATGGAAGGACAATTTTGTTAAGACATCATAACGATGCGGATGGAATATGTTCAGGAGTTGCGATGGAAAAGGCTATTGTCCCATTGATACAAAAGGAAAATCCAAGTAATGATGCTGAATACTATTATTTCAAAAGATCGCCTAGTAAGGCTCCATTCTATGAGCTTGAAGATGTGGTTAAGGACTTGTCATTTGCTTTAGAGGATCAGGAAAGGCATGGTCAGAAATTACCTCTGATAGTACTGTTGGACAACGGTTCAACCGAAGAGGATATTGTGGCATTGATGCAAGCGAAAATCTATGATATTGAGGTTGTTGTAATCGACCACCACTCTCCAGGGGACTTGATTACAAAAGACGAACGTGACGGAGAAATTTATGGAGCCACTGTGGCTGTGGATGAATACGTTGACTGTCATGTAAATCCGTATCTTGTTGGGGGAGACTCACAATTGACAGCAGGAGCACTTGCTACAGAAGTGGCACATATCATAAATCCAGATGTTAAAAGGTTAGTTCAACACTTGCCTGCTGTGGCTGCATTAGGTGACCGTGCGGAAAGCGGTGAAGTATACCAATACTTAAAATTAGCCGCTCAAAAAGGATTTACTGAAGAGCATTTGGCTAAGATAGCTGAATGTGTTGACTTTGAAGCTTATTTCTTAAGATTCATGAATGGTAGAGGAATAATGGATACCATTTTGGCGGTTGGCAATCTTGATAAACACAAAAAGATGATTGAAGCTTTATATAATGAATATCAAAAGAGGATTGACACTCAACTTAGGGCTGCTCTTCCTAATATCAAAAGGACACAGCTTGAAAATGGAATTTACTTCAATTTACTTGATGTAGAGAAATTTGCACATAAGTTTACATTCCCAGCACCTGGAAAAACATGCGGTTTTGTCCATGACCATGTAATTAAGGAATTGGGAGAAGACAAACCAATTGTCACATTAGGACATGGTCCAGACTTTGGGGTATTCAGGGCAACTGATGCGGTAAATGAACAATATGGATTTAATGTTAATGAAATAGTTTCAAAAATGATTGAAAGGGTTCCACAAGCAGGTATTGATGGTGGAGGCCATGAATGTGCCGGATCTATAAAATACATCGAAGGATTAGGCGAAGAAGTTTTATATAAGGTTGTGGAAGAAATTCAATCTTTATCCAAACAATGATGAAAATGCGTCCTGGTAATTACTGTAAAAATTGTGGACATAGAATACTTCCAAACGAACCCTATTGTAAGGGATGTGGGTGTAAAACAGGTTTTGATTCAAATGAAAAAGTCAATGTTTTAACACCTCCAATCCACAATATCGGGTTTTTCAATTTTGAAATAGACTTTTCACCATATATCAACACCAAAAATAACTTCAAATATGAAATTTGCTCCTGTGGCTATTTAAATGACATTGATAATGATTTCTGTGATATGTGTGGGGCAAAACGGTCTGAAAGCAAACTATCTAAATTATTGAAGAGAAATTCCAAACCCAAGTTTTCAATGGATACCATTTTGTGTGAATGCGGGGCCATTAATTCAAAAGAGAATGTCTATTGTGAAATGTGTGGAAAGCAATTGAAGGAAGATTCAATTAACTCCAATGATAATTACAGTAATTTTAATCTGGAATTTAGGGATTCTATATTCTGTTTTTGTGGTGATGAAAATGAGAAATTCTCACAATTTTGCCGTAATTGCGGATTGCCCTTGAGGAATTACGGTGCTTTGGATGATATTAAGATACTTTGCACTTGTTCAGCTCTAAATGATGTTACCTCTGATTTTTGTATAAATTGTGGTGTTAACCTAAAAAAGGAAGATAAGAAGATTGTCTGTATCTGTGGCCATAGCAATCCTTCTCATTTTAGATTTTGTGAGCATTGCGATAGGCCTTTAAATCCTAATCGCAGTATTAAAACCCGGATTGTTTGCAGTTGTGGTGAAATTCTTGATTGGGATAATGAATATTGTCCGAACTGCGGTAAAAACATTAAAAGGAGAATTTCACGTAAAAATTCGATTAATTCAACAGTAAAAAGTCTTAAAAGCATGCTTAGGTAGGTGTCAGGTTGATAGTTTGTGATATTTGCGGAACACTCAATTTCAATGAAAATAATTATTGCACTCATTGCGGCAATAAACTGCTCCCGGAACATATTTGTCCTGTTTGCGGTGAACGCAATGATGATTTAGCAACTCATTGCATTAAGTGCAAAAACCAGCTTAATCCAATTCATATTGATGATTTTGACATATTGTTTGATGAGTATAATCAAAACTTGTTGGCGAATGCTGAAATCAGCGATGAAGAATATGACAACCTGCTGTCTGATATTTTCATTAAGGCGGATTATGTTGATGTTTGGGGAAAGTCAACTAAAGATAAAGTTATGAATCTTGCAAGCGTTTTCACTGAATGCAAACCTAAATCCAGAGGATATGAAAGAGGATTTATCTTTTTAGGAAACTGCATTTTTTATGATGACAGGTTAGAGGATTCAGTTCAAATTTCAACTATAATTCATGAATTGGCTCATTACTTTTTATTTAACATTATTGAAACATTATTATGCAGCATTTTCAAGGTAAGGCCATCATCAACCATTCAAAGTTTCGTTTGGTATTTCCTGAAGATTATGGAATTTGAAATCATGGCTGAATACTGCGCCCATACTGTAGAGGGACGATTCATACCTTTTGGCTATCAGAATTATGGATCTTTTAACAGTTTGGTTGAAAATTCAGGTTTTGACGAAAAGACCCTTGACACACTAATAAAATTGGGAAATTCCTTTGCAAATGAAATCATTGTTTATTTGGAAAAGTACATTGATGACAGATTAAGAAATGAAATCAAATTGCAATACAGAAAGGACATGGCCCCTCCCACAAATCAATCAATTTTATTGGAAACCGATAACTGCTATTCAATTTCTTTGAAAAATAGTTTGATAATAAATATGTTATATGATGTTCTAAAAGAAGTTTCAAGTAATAGAGAAGCTATAGAAGAGTTAGAAAGTATTAAAGAAGGTATAGAATTAGGTTAATTATTCTTTTTCTTCTTTTGCTTTAATAGTTTCTAATACATCTTTACCAGTATCAGTCAATCTGTATAATCTTCCTTTACGAGCTTCTTCATTAATGCATTCAACTATTTCTTTGCTTTTTAATTCGCTTAGAACTTTTGAAATGTGATTGGTCCTAATCCCACTGTCTTTTGCGATGTTAGTTGGTATTTTAACTTCGTCTCCAATGGATTTTAATGTCTTTTCTCGGTATTTTGAGATTTGAACATATGAAGTTAATTTCAAAAGCTCATCACTTTCTTTTACCATGATGAATTATTTATTTTTTATACTATAAAATATTTTATAACATCGTATAATTACTTTAAACACTTCTTAAATCTATATGTGTATCATTAAATTATTATATTAGATACATTAAAAATAATATTATTGATTCATATGAAATGTAGTAAATGTGGTTTTGAAAATAAAGACAAAGCAAAGTTTTGTACTAAATGTGGAAATTCATTAACTGTACAGGATACTGAATCAACTTCTGCAGGTTCAGGTATCAATTCAAAATATGTTATCATTGCTTTAATTGCAGTAATAATTATTTTGGCAGGTACTATTGGATTTTTTGCAATGAATAACGGTTTTGGTTCAGTTCAAAGTGATGATGCTTCACAGAGTACTGCTTCTCAAGAGACACAGTCAGTAGATGATTCTAGTGATCAAGGCAGTTCTGAAAAAACTACAACCGAATCCTCATCTAAGAAGAACACTGAGGTTGTGGACAAAAAGTCTTGGGAATCCATTGGAAGCTATTCCGGTTCAGGATCCGGTTCAAAAACAATCAGTGTTCCTGAAGGTAAAATCATGGTGAAATTGTCCGCATATCCTATTAAGAACTATGCAACAAACCATTTGTACGTAAGCGGCTCTAATGGAGAGTCCGGCGGAGTAGACTGGGGTTCTAAAAGCGCAGTTGAAACAAGATCCGACTCATTCACTTACACTTCAAGTTCTGAAGAGACATTTACAATCGATTATTATGAAACTGTAAGTTGGGAAGTTGAATTCTATAGATATCAATAGTGATTTTTTAATCACTTTTTTATTTTTTTTAGATAACATTATTAAGATATAAATTATAAATTAATTACTATGTTTTTTGATTTAAATATTAAGGGGAGTAGCTTGGAAAATAATATTAAACTAGCTATTCAGGCTTCTGATTATGGATGGGAGCATATTAATTTTTCATATAATCAAAACGAATTTAAAGAGGCTTTAAAGTTAAGGGATAATCTAAAAGATTCCTTGGATGATATCATTGATTTTGATTATACTCTTGAAATTAAATCAACAAACATTAATGAAATTAGAAAACATGCCAATAATTTCAGGTCCCGGGCTTCATGCATAAGCGTTGTCGGCGGGGACTTGAAGGTTAATCGTGCCGTTTTGGAAAACATCAAGATTGATGTGCTGTCAAGGCCATATCTCAACAGGTTTGATTCAGGCATGAATCATGTTCTTGCAAAAGAGGCCGTGAGGAATAATGTCGCAATCGAGATATGCTTCAAGGATATTTTAAGGACATACCTGGCTCCAAGGGCAAAGGTGATTTCTAATTTCAGGGACTTATACCTCTTGTATAGAAAATTTGATTTTCCATTGATTTTATCCTCAAGGGCAGAATCCGTTTTCGATATTAAGACTGTTCATGACTTCATCAATGTTTTTACACAGACTGGCTTGACCGCTGATGAGATAGATAAGTCATTTAAAACTTCTGAGGAAATTTTAAAGTTTAATGAAAATCGTCAAGATCTTATTTTAAAGGGTGTTAGGAGGGTTGATGATGAAGCTTAAAGTTTTGCCGCCTACACTTAGGAAAAACAACCGTTACTTAACAGTTGATATTAAAATCGCTTCCCAAATTGACAAGGATGAATTGGTAAGTATTATTTGGGACGCCTGTATTCGTTTCAAGGGCGAATGTGAAACATCTAATTTTAATTTGTGGGTCATGAAATTCTATGAGATTGATAGATGTGATGACTATTATCATTATAAGGCAATCGTGAGATGTCAAAGAGATTTTGTAAGTGAGGTCAGGTCATCCATAGCACTTGCAACAAGGCACAATGGCAAGAGTCTTGCAATGTCAACCATTGCATTGTCAGGTACCATTAAAGCATCACAAAAATACATTTAATTACTTTTTGTAACTTTAAAATAGAAAACTTTATAAATAAATATTATTATAAATATCAATTGGATTTATGGAAAAAGAATAAAAAACAATTTTAATTTTCTGCACTGCAGTAATTAAAATTAAAAATTTGCCTTTTCATGGAGATTTGGTTTTATTTTTTTATGTAGTCGAATTAAATTTAATATTTATAAAAAATATGAGGTATTAATATGCAACCTTTACAAAGTGCTGGATACGATAGGGCTATTACTGTCTTTAGCCCAGATGGAAGACTTTTCCAAGTAGAATATGCAAGAGAAGCTGTTAAAAGAGGAACTACATCTATCGGTGTAAAAAGTTCAGAAGGTATTGTTTTAGCTGTAGATAAAAGAACCACTTCTAAATTAGTTGAAGCATCATCTATCGAAAAAATATTCAAAATAGATGAGCATATTGGTGCAGCTACTTCAGGTCTTGTTGCAGATGCAAGAGCTTTAGTTGAAAGAGCAAGAGTTGAAGCACAAATCAATAAGATAACCTATTCTGAACCAATTCGTGTAGATAGTTTATCTAAAAAATTATGTGACATGTTACAGTTATACACCCAAAATGGTGGAGTAAGACCATTCGGTTCAGCTTTAATCATTGGTGGAGTATATGACGGTAAATGCAAATTATTCGAGACTGACCCAAGTGGAGCTTTAATTGAATATAAAGCAACTGCTATCGGTTCAGGAAGATCTGCTGCAATGGAAATATTCGAAGAAAAATACGAAGATGACTTAACATTAGATGGTGCAATTGAATTGGCATTGACTGCTATCAATGAGGCAACTGACCATGACACCACATCTAACAATGTTGAAATTGCAGTTATTAAAATGGAAGATGAAAAATACGTAAAACTTCCTCAAGACAAAGTACAAGAATACATTGATGCTGTACTTGCAGTTGAAGAAGAAGAGGAAGAAGAAGTTGAAGAAACTGAAGCTGAATCTGAAGAAGATTCAGAAGATGAAGAATAATTATTATTCTTAATTAATTAGTTAGGAGATGTTTTGATGGTAAATGTTGATGAAGCTATTATTGCTAAATACGAATATATGGGTGAACACTTCGAGATATTGGTTGACCCTGATTTAGCAGCAGATTTTCGTAATCCTGATGGTCCTGACGTTGCCATCGAGGATCTTTTAGCTGTTGAAGAAATTTTTAAAGACTCCAAAAAAGGAGATAAGGCTTCTGAAGAAGCTATGAATAAAATTTTTGAAACTACTGATCCTATAGAAGTTTCTAAAATAATACTTGAAAAGGGAACTGTTCAACTAACTGCTGACCAAAAAAGGAAAATGCAAGAGGATAAAAGAAAATTGGTTATCAATAAAATTGCTACCGAAGCAATAAATCCTCAAAATGGACTTCCTCATCCTGCCCAAAGAATTGAAAATGCATGTGATGAGGCAAAAGTCAAATTCGATCCATTTACTTCAGTAGACCAACAAGTCCAATCAGCCCTAAAAGCTATCAAACCTTTAATTCCAATCAGGTTTGAAAGAGTGAAAGTTGCTGTAAGACTTCCAGGTTCCGCAGCAGGAAGCGCTTATAATGTCATTCATGGATTTGGAGAAATAGTCAATGAAGAATGGCAACAAGATGGTTCATGGATAGGTATTATTGAAATGCCTGGTGGTCTTCAGAATTCCTTCGCTGCTAAAATGGCGGAGATTTCAGGTGGAGAAGCAGAAACTAGGACTATTAAATAATTAAATTTTCATGCGTATGGGATTATTATGATATATGTGGAAAATAAAGATTTAGTTATTCCAGGTCAAATATTGGCTGATGACGAATACTATTCAGGAAGAGGTACCTTCAAAGAGAACGGTAAAGTTTGCTCTTCTTTAATGGGACGTGTTTCTTTAAGGAATAAAAAACTTAGAGTAATTCCTCTCAAAAGTAAATATGTGCCTAAAAAAGGAGATGTTGTAATAGGTAAAATCAACGATGTCAGATTCTCCATGTGGGACGTTGACATTAACTCACCTTATTCTGGAATTTTACCTGCTTTTGAAGTTTTTGGTCGTGAGAAAAAAGAACTCAACAAAGTGTATGATGTTGGGGACGTGCTATTTTTAAGAGTTGTCGACGTTGATGAAATCAAGAAGGCGAAACTCGGATTAAAAGGAAGAGGAATGGGTAAATTCAAAGGAGGAATCATTGTAGATATTGCTCCAACCAAAGTTCCTAGACTAATCGGTAAAAAAGGTTCAATGATCAACATGATTAAGGACAAAACCAATTGTAAAATCGTTGTTGGTCAAAATGGTCTTGTCTGGGTTAAAGGAGACGAGGACATGGAACAACTTACCCGTGAAGTTATTCACTTAATTGAAGAGGAAGCTCATACTTCTGGTTTAACAAATAAAATCAAAAACAAATTATACTTAGCTATTGATGGTGAATTACCACCTGAAGAAGTTGAAGAAGCTGAAGAAGAATTTGTTTTGGAAAAACCTAAACTTCAAGACTTCAAAGAAGAATTAGAACAAGAAGAAAGAGAAGCTCAAGAGAAAAAAGAGAAAAAAGATAAACCAGATATTGGTGAAGTTATAGAAGAATTCAAAAGAAAAAACAAAAGTAAAGATGGTTCATTATCTTTAAGTGATAACTCCAATAATTCTTTTATATTGAATAATAAATGATTTCAAGAGTGTGAGGTTGAAATATGTCAGATTTAATAAGAGATGATGGTAGGAAATTTGATGAATTACGTCCTATTAAAATTGAAGCAGGTGTTCTCGAACGTGCAGACGGTTCTGCTTACTTGGAAGTTGGTGGAAATAAAATTTTAGTGGCTGTCTACGGTCCTAGAGAATCCTATATTAGAAGATTACTCGAGCCAAATACTGGTGTTATCAGATGCAGATACAACATGGCTCCATTTTCAGTAGATGACAGGAAAAGACCAGGTCCTGACAGAAGATCTTCTGAAATTTCAAAAATCACTGCTGATGCTTTAAGGCCAGCATTAATGTTAGAGAATTATCCTCGTTCAATGATTGATATTTATATAGAAGTAATAGAAGCGGAAGGTGGAACCCGTTGTGCAGGAATCACCGCAGCTTCCGTTGCATTAGTGGATGCAGGAGTGCCTATGAAAGATATTGTAGTAGGTTGTGCTGCAGGTAAAGTTTATGATGAAATCGTCCTTGATTTATCTGAAAAAGAAGATAAAGAAGGTCAAGCTGATGTTCCAATAGCTATGATGCCAAGAACCGGTGAAATCACATTATTACAAAGTGACGGTGACTTGACTGAAGAGGAATTTGCAAAAGCAATCGACTTAGCTATGGAAGGATGTCGTAAAGTAAACGAAATCCAAAAAGAAGCTTTAATGAAAAAATATGCTATAGAATAAGTGGGTGGAAATATGGAGATAGTACCAGAAATTACAAGAAGAAGTATTACAAACCTTGTCAAAAATGATAAAAGAGAAGACGGCAGGGCACTTGACGAATATAGGGATATTTCTATTGAAACTAATGTTATTTCTAAAGCTGAAGGTTCCGCTCGTGTTAAACTCGGTGGAACTCAAGTTATTGTAGGTATTAAACCACAACTTGGAAGCCCATTCCCAGACACTCCTGACTTAGGAGTTCTAATGACCAATTGTGAAATGTTACCAATGGCTGATCCTAATTTTGAACCAGGACCACCTAGTGACGATTCAATAGAACTTGCACGTGTAGTTGACAGAGGTATCCGTGAAAGTGAATTAGTGGAATTAGACAAATTATGTGTTGAAGAAGGAAAACACGTCTGGATGTTGTTCATTGACTTACACATTATTGACAACTGTGGAAACCTTTTCGATGCTTGTGAATTAGCTGTTATGGCTGCTTTGAAAACCACTAAATTGCCTGTTGCAACTATCGTTGACGAAGAAGTTGTCCTTAGTGAAGATGAAACCTTCGATTTGCCTATTAACAATGAGTTAGCATTATGTACTTTTGTTAAAATTGGTGATAAGATGATTATTGACCCATCATTAACTGAAGAAAAAGTTGCTAGTGCTCGTTTGAATGTTGGTGTTACAAAAGACGGTCACATCTGTTCCATGCAAAAAGGTGGAAAACAACCATTGACTAAAGACGATATTCTTTTCGCTGTCAATATGGCAGTAACAAAAACAAAAGAGTTAATAGAACATCTTTAAATGTCTGTTGGACGATTAAGATTTCTAAATTCTTTTTTTTCTATTTTTTTATTATCAATCAGAACAAATTTTGCATTGACTTTTTCTATCATTCCCTTGATGTGTAATGTGTCCTCTCCCAATAAATCCTCTATTGTGGATATTATGTTTTTATTGTAGATTGAGTGGAGTGGCTCTGATGTTTTTAGCATGTTTTCATCATCATGATATGGAACAATAGCTTGGTATTCATCATCAATTTCTTTAAAAATAGCATGTATATAACTTTTAGAAACATATGGGCTATCACAAGGTAATATCAATGCATAGTTGCTGTTGATCTGTTCTAGTCCTGTCATTATTCCTGGCAATGGTCCTTTATTTTTTATCTTGTCCTCGACAAATGTGAGATTGTATGTGTAATCTTTAGGATTTATGAATTGGGAATATTTGCCAATCCTTTCCTTGTCATTTAAAACGATTACAACCTCATTTATTTCATCATTTAATGTAGAAAGGACATGTTTAATCATAGGTTTGTCTTGAATAATCATGGATCCTTTATCCTGACCCATTCTCCTACTCTGCCCTCCACATAAAACGATGCAAGATTTAATATTTTCACTACTTTTTTCAATTTCATTACTCATATTAAATCTCTCCAAGTTTAATCTTTGACGTATACGTCTGCATCCTCATCGAACGGGTTGGTACGAATGATTAATGCAATCATGTAAGGGTAATGCTTATGCAGATATTTCAAGTAGTAAACCCATTCATGAACCAACTTGTCGTATACTCTTTGCATATCTCCGTTCAAATGGCCAAAGTCAGCATCGCTGACTAATGCCAAATCTTTCCTGTGCTCTAGTTCCTCATCGAGGTGAAGAATTGCATTGACTAGGCCGGTGAATTCCTCTTTTTCAAGCAAGTTAGGATTGTTTATCAGATTGATGATGAATTCCCTTTTGCTTACAAGGAAAGTCCTTAGGTTTTCTAGGAACTCTTCACGTTCTTCAGGAGTGATGTCTGCCTGAAAGTCAATGGAAGTACCTTTAAGTTCAGCCAACTTGTTTTCAAAGTCTTTTTGGTCCCAATTTTTGATGGATTTCAAGTTTTCAGTGCTTGCTTTGTATTTGTTCACTGTGCTTAATTGGGTAATCAACTCGTTTCCAACTTCGGAAAAGAATGTGCTCATGAGCATGTCCAATTTTTCAAGCATTGCTTCTTTTTCTTTTCTTTCAATAATCTCGTCAAGCAGGAATGCAACAACAAGTATATCTACCGGAATGAAACCTAAGTGGGTCCAGATGTAGGATATGATATGTTCTGCATCACCTAATACGAGGTAATTGGATCCATAAATAATAATTATTAAAATAACCATCAATATGGAAAATTTAATTTTCCATCTTTTATGTGTGTCCATATTTATAATCTCCATATATTCATCGTTTTTTAGCGGTAATAATAGCTATTGGATTTTCACTAATCATTAAAACTCCACGGTCAAGGATTCTGCCGTTTGAAACATTAATTTCCATCAACTTAGGATTGTAACCTAAATCCTTAAGCTTATTGACAGCTTCAACCTTAGTGTCAACCAATATTGCGGTAATTAGGATTCTACCTTTTGAATTTAATTTTTCATCAACAATGTCCAGGATATTTTCAAGCTGCTTGCCACTGCCTCCTACAATGGCAATGTCAATGTCGTCAATATCTTTTAGAGCTTCAGCCCCATCGTCGTTGATTAATGTGACATTGTCTCCAAGTCCGAATTTCTTAAGATTTCTTGAAGTCACTTCAATTGCTTCAGGGTTTGTGTCGATGGAAATCACTTCATGAGCCCTCTGTGAAAACTCACAGGTTATTCCACCAGTTCCACATCCGCAGTCAACCACCTTGTCGGCGGATGTCACTTCTGATTTGTATAATAATATAGCCCTTATGGCTTCTTTAGTAGGTCCTGGAACGTCACAGGATTTAATGAAATCCCTATCTTCTAACATTTACTCCCACCTTTTAAATAAGTTATTTTCAATATTTAATGAGTCTAGGATTTTTCCCACAATGAAATTGATTTGGTCATCAACGGTGTCATGTGTTGAATAAAAACCGGGCATTGCAGGTAAAATTATAGCCCCTTCTTGTGATAATGTTAGCATGTTTTGTAAATGAATGCTTCTGAGTGGAGTTTCACGAGGAACGATGACGGTAGGTCTTCTTTCTTTTAAACTCACGTCCGCCACTCGGGTAATTGTATTTGCACCGTATCCATTGGCTATTGAGGATAATGTCTTCATGGAGCATGGTGCGATGACCAATCCTTCGGCCTTAAATGATCCACTGTTTATGGAAGCTGTCAAATCGTTGAAATTGTAGTAAGTGTCTGCTAGTTCAATCACGTCCTCAACATTGTAATCGGTTTCTGATTCTATAACAATCTTTGCGGTGTCGCTTATGACTAAACTATTTTCAATTTTTAATTCTTTCAGTGCTTCAAGGAGTCTTATTCCATATATCACTCCGCTTGCACCTGTAATTGCTACTACTATCATATTTTTCTCCTAGAATAGTTTGATTTGGTCATAATGGATGCCGTGGAATTTTTCCCGATCTATTTCAGGTAAATCCAGGTAATTTTCAAGTTTAAGTTTGTCAAATTTTGATTTTTCCTCTTCAGGAACGTAAACGCTAATGTCAGGAATATTGAATCTTGCCTTACTCAATGCTCCTATGATGTTTGATATTTCTGTTAATGGGTAGAGTTTTTCATCTACATTAACTTGAGTTTTCATTTCATCAAAACGAGGATATTCTGCGATATTTATGAATACATAATCCTTGTCAAGGCCGTAATCTTCTGCAATTTCCTCTTCAGCTTTTCTAAGCTCATCCGCTTTGATCTTATACATTTTTTCAGGTGTCTTAAAGTTGTCTAGCCTGATTGTCTTGACCCTTTTTGGCACGATTCTATTGTCGAGCCTGGACATTATGTCGTTTGCATATTCATTGTCGCAGTGTCGGAATATTGAAATTATGTCGGTATCGTCGTATTTGTAAATGTCATTCTCGTTAATTGTTCCATTATCAATAATTTTTTTTAGGGCACGCCTGAACATTGTATTGACAATTCTTGTGGTGTGATGTTGGTAAACGCTTGGGTACATGAAGTATCTTGACACCAATGCCCCTTCGGCTGCTTGAACACCCTTGATGTCCAATACCAATCCGTCTTGCAATGACAAATTGGAAATGATTCTCTCATAATCGATTATTCCATAGGATACTCCGGTATTGTGGGAGTCTCTTAAAAGATAATCCATTCTGTCAACGTCAAGCTCTCCTGAAACAATTGGGCCCAGGTGACCTTTTCCATTCACGATGTCTACAATTGCATTCACGTCAAATTTTTCCTCAAGCAAATCTCTCATTGAGGTTTTTGTCACTACATATTTGGTTAATTCCTCATGAGGTACTGATAGGACTCCCTCGGATACGTGGGAAAACGGGCCATGGCCGATATCGTGCAGGAGTGCAGATGCCCTGATCAGTTCAATCTCATCGTTGCCCAATTCCAACTCTTCGGATAGTTTTGACCCGAGATTCATTGTTCCGACACAATGTTCGAATCTGGTGTGTGTTGCTCCAGGATATATTAGGCTTATCAGTCCTAATTGCTTTATTCTCCTTAAACGTTGGAACTGTGGCATGTCCATTATTTTTACTTCAAATTCAGTTAGGCGAATATCTCCATAGACACTGTCTCTGATAAACTTTTTTTTACCGCTCATGTTATCAGTCCTCATAATCATATCTACCGTATGTTGTTTCCCAATTATCATAGTCGTACGAATTGTCCCAATCATCTGTTGTATCGTTTGTATAAGTTATATTTGTAGTGTTAGTTGAATTTGTTGTATTTGTGGTATTCTTAGGGGTTATTGTAGGGACTTTGTATACATAATTAGGTTCGAATGAATCATCTTCAAGTGATAACAATTTGTATGAGTCATTGTCCTCATGAATTGTCAAACTAGCAACTGCAGCGCTAATGCAAAATGCAGCGACTGCAACTATTAGAAATACAATTAAATTTGCTTTTACTGCCCCTCTCATAATACCACTTATTTTTATTTGATTTATTAAATTAAACTATACTATTATTATTTTTTTAAAAGCTATTATTTATTTGTTACTTTAAAAATCGAATTTTAAAGTATTTTTAAAATTATTTTTGGATTTTTTTAGTCAATCTTACAAAAACTTTATATGTGATGTTGTTCTATCATTATATATCGGAAGTATACTTCCGACATATTACTTCCGACTCTTCGGAAGATATTATTACAATTTAAAAATTCAAAGAGACAAGATAAAATGGTTATGTTTAGTGCTGGTGACACAGCATGGGTACTTGTTTGCACATTGCTAGTGCTTATAATGAGTATTCCTGCGGTGGCATTTTTTTATGGAGGATTATCAAAACGTAAAAACTTATTAAATACAATATTTCTAACTTTCATTGCATTTTCAATAATCAGTGTAATTTGGGTAATATTCGGTTATCAGTTTGCATTCGGAACAGATATCAATGGATTGATAGGTTCCCCAACCAATTTCTTCCTTCAAGGAATTGGACTGGATGATTTGAACGGTACAATTCCAACTTTATTGTTTGTAATGTTCCAGTGTGCGTTTGCAGGTCTGACCTGTGCGATCATGTCTGGTGCATTAGTTGGAAGGATGAGAACAAGAGCTTGGGTAATATTCGTTCCATTATGGGCATGCCTCGTATATGTCCCTATCGCCCACTGGGTATGGGGAGGAGGATGGCTGATGCAGATGGGTGCACTTGACTTTGCGGGAGGTGCAGTAGTTCACATCAATTCAGGTATATCTGCTCTGGCGGTTGCATTGGTCTTGGGAAAAAGGAAAGATACCTCACTGATTCCTCACAACCTAGGTTATGCAGTTCTTGGGGCTGCGCTCCTTTGGTTTGGATGGATGGGATTCAATGGAGGATCTGGTTTGGCTGCTGATGGACTTGCGGCAAATGCAATTATCGTGTCAAATGTTGCTGCAGCAGTCGGATTGATTGTATGGACAATAATAGATACATTCATGGTTGGAAAACCAACAGTGCTTGGTGCAATTTCCGGTGCAGTTGCAGGTTTGGTTGGAATCACTCCTGCAGCAGGGTTTGTAGATGTTCCTGGTGCAATTATAATAGGTGCAGTCGCTCCAATCATTTCATACTTTGCAATCAATTACCTAAAACCAAAACTTGGATACGACGATGCCTTGGATGTATGGGGTATCCATGGAATGTCAGGAGTATGGGGAGCAATAGCAACTGGTATATTTGCGGTTCCATCAATCGGAGGAGTTGCCGGATTATTCTATGGCAATCCTGGCCAGGTTGGAATTCAGATAATAAGTGTAATTGCAACAATAATATATTCATTTGTAATAAGTTACGTATTGGCTAAAGTATTGGATAAAGCCATGAACGGTATAAGAGTGGAAGAGAGTGAAGAGGTTGGAGGACTTGACAGCAACCTTCACAGGGAATCCGCATATAACTTTAATTCATAGGTGATATTATGAAACGTGTAATAGCCATTGTAAGGCAGGAAAAATTTGATGATGTTAAAAAGGCTTTAGTCGAAGTCGGCTGTGAAGGAATGACTGTGTCTGAAGTTAAAGGAAGAGGCAGCCAACAGGGGATAAGAGAATCCTATAGGGGATCAAGCTACTGTATAGACCTCATTCCAAAAACCCGTGTTGAGGTTGTAGTCAAGGATGAGGGATTAGACTTAATCACTGATGCAATAATAAAAGGAGCTCATACAGGTAACATCGGTGACGGAAAAATATTCATACAACCCGTTGATAACGTAATTAGGATAAGAACCGGAGAGGATGGTGATAAGGCAGTATAGATAAAAAACCAATTATAAAAAACTTTCATGGGGAAATAAGAAATTATTTCCCATATCTCCCTTCTTAATAGTCAATGACAACGCCACCAATATCTGAAATGTCAACCCAAGTGGTTACACCTTTAACCTCATATAGAACACCATTTATGTATTCATAGGAAATGTTTTTGTTGTCGCTTATTAGGTGAATGTCATTTCCGTTAATCTGGTCAACCCTTTTGATGATGCCACCATATTCCTCAGAGTCCGCAACGACAATGTCTCCGACATGAATGTCGTGGGTCTTGTTCATGAGAACTGTCTGTCCATCCTGCAATGTTGGAAGCATTGATGTTCCGTCAACATTAATAACAACGGGTATTTGATTGGGTCCCAGACTTGAATTGATATTGATTGTAGGGTTGTTCATGCCATATCTGATGCAAATGTTTTCAATTCCATCATGAAGGCCGCTGGCATTTGTGGTGGTGTCGTTCATGACACGTGAAGTGTAGTCGCAGATTTCATGGTTTAATGAATTAAAATCAATATTGTTTAAACTGCGAGTCTCAACGCTAATATTTTTGCCGTCGGTATAAACGTTAACGGTATTGTTGTTAATCATCAAAAAAGCAAAAAATAATATAAAAATAAGTACAATTAAAGCTAAAATTAATTTTTTAGCCATTAAAATCACTCATCCATGATGTTCAAGTCCATATTTAGCAATGCTTTCATTGTTTCGATATCAATTTGCCCAGGTGCAGTAACATCAGTTCCTGCCGCAAATGTGATTGGTGAGTCGAATTTAGATGCCATCACTCGGGTATAGCTTCCCAAATCTCCCATTGAAATTGCAATTGTGTCTTCACAGTGGGACAGCACTGCAAGAATGGTCAATGTGTCTTCCAGATCCTGTGGCATGAAAGCAACTTTGGCGATGTCTCCCAATTCCTGTTCCTTTTCAACAATATACATTATTTCATTCAAATCAGGAGTTTTCTCAAAGTCATGGTAGGAGACAATGGTCTTGACGCCGGTGTCATGAATCTTGTTAATGTACTCATCACTTGATTGAAGCTCAATGTCGACATAATCAACCAGGTCGCAGCATTCGTAGAGGATGTTGAATCTTTCCTCTTCGCTTCCTTTAAATGATCCTCCCTCTGAGCTGATTCTATTTGTAGCAATCATTGGGAAATTGATTTCATTGATTGTATCCTTGATTTCATTGATATCCGGATTTTTAAGTGCATCTATCCTAAACTCCAATACGTCTGCACCTTTTTCGATACAATCTTTTGCTACTGTGACTACATCTTTGCAATTTTCCTGAAAAATAGGAATTGCAATTTTGGTTTGGGAATACATTAATATATAATATAATTGTCATTATTAAATAAATTTTCTTAAAACCTTTATATAAATTAAAAAACATAATATATACCAATAAAATTTAATATTTTATTTATTTTATCAATTGATTATACAAGGTGTTAATTTGAAAATTACGGCTATAGGTGCAGATATATCAAAAAATGATGTATCCTGCAGTTCTAAGCTAGTAGAAACTATTGAGAAAAACCTTCATACAGTAAAAGATTTGGGAGCAAGAAGTGTAGCATTGACAAATGTAACTGGTGATGATGTTGTTATCAGCGCATTTGTGGAGGATGACTTGCTTGAAAAGGTCAATGAAGGTATTGTTAATGTTTTAAAGATGAGTGCAGAAAACTTTGGAGATCTGTCTGGAATTTCCGATAATCCTGAAGATGCCGGAGAGGGAATTTCATATGCTCAAGCAAGCATAAGGCCTGACAGGTATCCTGACGCTATTGTTTTAGGCTTTGATACATATGGGGGAGAACCGTTTGTGGCGGATGTTGCTAACTCTGCAATTGAGGCTGCACGCGGAATGGCTAACTGCACTGATGTGTCAGATTTCATCGAGCCAAAGACAAGAGAGATTCCTGGTGTGGGATATGTATCACCAGAAACCGATGATCCTGTGGTAGTTGCTACTATTGAAAATATAGAATCTGTTGGAGTGGTGGCAGGTGCTATGATTGGAGCTGCACTTGGAAATAAGAATGTTTATTTGGTTAAAAGAGGAACAACTTGTAATGTATTGCCAGGCAGTGTGATATTTTCAGCCACTGCTTTTATGAATGGAAATGTAATAGATTTGGCTGTTCCATTTGAAAATAAGACTAGGATATTGAGATAAGGAGGTTAATTATGATTTTATTAAATGAAGATACAAAATGTATAGTTCAAGGAATCACAGGTAAGCAAGGTTCCTTCCACACAGAACAGATGTTAAAATACAATACTAATATTGTTGCAGGACTTACCCCTGGAAAAGGAGGTCAGAAGTTTTTAGACCAAATACCAATCTTCAATTCCATGGAAGAAGCTGTTGAAGAAGTGGACATTAACGCTTCAATTATATTTGTACCTGCAAGATTTGCAAAGGATGCTGCTTTTGAAGCAATCAGACACTTGGACTTGGTTGTTATCATATCAGAACATATTCCTGTACATGACAGTATGAAAATCATGGCATACGCAAAAGAGATGGACACCACAATCATAGGACCTAACACTCCGGGAATCATCTCACCGGGAGTCGGTAAATTAGGTATCATGCCAACACATATCTTTTCAGAAGGAAATGTTGGTGTAATCTCAAGAAGTGGTACATTGACATATGAGATTGCAAGCGAGTTAACCAATGCAGGAATAGGTCAAAGTACTGCAGTTGGTATTGGTGGAGACCCAGTAACCGGGGACAATTACGTTGACATATTAAAAAGATTCGAGAAAGACGATGACACCGATGCGGTTGTCTTAATCGGTGAAATTGGAGGAACTGCAGAAGAAAGAGCAGGTAAATACATCGCTGAGGAAATGTCAAAACCTGTCGTATCATACATTGCAGGAAGAACCGCACCACCGGGCAAAAGAATGGGTCACGCAGGAGCTATCATTCAAGGTAGTTCAGGTACCGTTGCAAGTAAGACCAAAGCATTAAATGAAGCTGGTGTTGAAGTAGCTAAAAAACCATCTGAAATTGTAAATTTACTCAAAAAGGTAATGTAGATGTCAAATCAGGAAATTATTGATAAATTGTTAAAAGGTGAAATGAAGCTTTATCAGGTAGATAAGGAAGTTTCTGCAAAGGAAGCTACAGATATTAGAAGGGAATTTTTGGAACAGAAATATGATTTGGATTTATCTAATATCTCAAATTACACTCTGGACATGGAAAGGGCCTCTGCAAGAAACATTGAAAACTCCATTGGAGTATTGCAACTGCCGATGGGAATTGCAGGACCGTTAAAAATAAACGGTGAATACTGTCAAAGGGAAGTCTTCGTTCCCCTTGCAACCTCTGAAGGAGCGCTTGTTGCATCAATAAATCGTGGTGCATCAACTATAACAGCATCCGGAGGGGCAAATGCAAGAGTAATTTCAGACTGCATGACAAGAGCGCCTGCAATCAAATGTGAAAATGCAGTTGACGCCTTAAAAATCAGACAATGGTTTATTGATAATTTCGATGAGTTAAAGGAACTCGCTGAAAGCACAACTTCACATGGTAAGTTAATCAAAATTGATCCTATCCTTATTGTTGGAAGCTATGTATATCCAAGATTTGTATTCTCAACCGGAGACAGTATGGGAATGAACATGGTGACAATAGCTTCTGAAAAAATCCTTGATAAGTTGGCTAGTGAAACCACTGCAACCCATATTGCATTGAGCGGTAACGTTTGTGTAGACAAGAAACCTGCTGCAATCAATATTGTTGAAGGAAGAGGAAAAAGCGTGGTTGCAGAAATATTGATACCTGAAGAGATTGTTGAAAAGAAACTCAAAACCACAGCTGACGCAATCGTTGAGGTAAACACCGCCAAAAACCTAATTGGATCTGCTGCAAGTGGAGCAATGGCATACAATGCTCATTATGCAAACATGGTCGCTGCAATATTCTTGGCAACTGGCCAGGATGCTGCACATGTCGTTGAAGGATCCCTTGGTATCACAACAGCGGAAAACAGAAACGGAGATTTGTATTTCTCAGTGAACTTGCCAGACCTGCCGGTTGCAACCGTAGGTGGAGGAACAAGTCTTGAAGTTGCTCAGGAAGGATTGAGCATATTGGGTGTTGCTGGCTCAAATCACGCTAAGGAATACGCAGAAATTGTTGCTTCAACCGTTTTAGCAGGTGAATTGTCACTTGTAGGTGCATTGGCTGCAGGACACCTTGCAAGAGCTCACCAGGAACTTGGAAGAGGATAAAATGGATGATTTAGATAATTTATTATATCCTGAAATCACTCTTGAAACTGATGATATTGTAATGACAATTTCCGTTAAGAAAGATTATTCCCAAATTGAAGATTTGGATGAGCGAAAAGAAGAATTCATTAATGATTTGAACGATTTCATTAAGGAATTCAGTGAAACACCTGAATCTCAGGAATTCATGGAATATTTTGATTAGTATTAAATCTAAATCAAAATATTATTCATTCTATTTTTTTTAGTTCACTGATTTTATGTCTTAGGATTAATAAGATGTAGGATTAAAGCGACGATTTCTGTGCCCATGGTATGGATATTGCACTCTATTTTTTTAAATTATTCTTGTTTTAAAAGGGGGTCATAACTTTCATGTTGAATTAAAGGCATACCTTTTTTATAATTTTGACAGTGTATAAATTTGATAGTTAATGCTTGTTGCCCAATATATTGAAGTAATGAAATATGGTAACTTTGCATTGTTAGTTTATATTTAGAAACAGGACTCAAAAATTTAGTCTATAACATTGTGAGTTCGAGAAAATGAGGTTTTTTAAAGCTATAATAATAAAAAAGTTATAGGGATTTTGGTAATCCCTATTTTTTAATGGTTAATTTTTTGGTTACAACATCTTTTCCGTAGGTTACTTTGTATTTGTATTTTTTGCCAACTTTGAGTTTTTTGAGCATGGATTTTTTGACTTTCCATTTTGCTTTTCCTTTTTTGTTGGTTTTTGCCTTGTAGGTTTTGCCCTTGAATTTGATTTTGAGTGTTTTTGATTTGAGGTATTTGCCGTTTACTTTTTTCAAGGTAATTTTTACTTTGGTAACCTTTTTGGATTTTTTAACCTTTTTGTTAGCAGCTTTGATAATGCTGTTGACTTTCACTGTGTTTTTAACTGTAATACCTTTGTATGTTGCTGTAATGACATATTTGGCTTTTTTAGGTTTTACATTAGGCAATTTCAATGTTGCATAACCGTTCTTATCGGTTTTTACAGTATAGGTTTTACCGTTGAATTTTATGGCAACGGCTTCACCCGCTCCAACTGCCTTGCCGTTTTTAGTTACAAGAACTTTATACGGTGATTTAGAAGTATAAAGCATTGCGACGTCCTTATTGTTTATTATTTTATAAACAGGGTTTTTCACGGTTAAAGTAGAGTTTTTAGTGACTGCAGGGTATTTTGCATCACCTGAATAGCTGATAACAGCATTATATGTGCCGTCTGCAAGGCCCGGAACAGTTATTGTTGCTGATCCATTTACCAAATTGGCTGTGTAGGTTTTGCCGTTGACGGTGACTGTTAATGTGCCTGTTGCATCACTTGGAAGTTTGATGGTAAATTCAGGTGTTTCAGCATCTGCAGGAACATTGACGTCAATTGCTGGAGGCTCTGCTTTAGGTTTGACTTCAAATTCAACTGATTTTTCAGTGAAGTTAAATTTGTAATTTCCATCAAAGTTAACATCTGCAGTATAATTGCCTATGCTTAAACCGGAAATGATATGACTGCCTGCACCGTTAATCACACTTACAAGGACATTTTCCCAATTTATGAATATGCTAACATTGCCTGTGAATTCCTTATCTGCAGTGATTTTAACAGTGGCATTTTGACCTTCATAAATGTCCTCAACACTAACAACTAAATTAGGATCCTGTTTAGGTTTGACTTCAAATGCAACAGATTTTGCAGTGGACTCAAATGTCTCATCGCCGTTAAAACCAATATATGCAACATAATTTCCGACAGGTAGGTCTTCAATATAGTATTCGCCTTCACCGAATAGTACAAATACATTATCATTAACAATGCTGTTTATAACTATTATAAGGTCTCCTATGAATGAGTCATCTGTGGTCACGTTTACGCATGCATACTGTCCAACATAAATGTCTTCAACTGAAATGGTTAAGTTTAAATCGGTTTTATCCGCTTCTTTTTTAACTTTGAATTCTGTTGATTTTGTTTCGGCATTGAATTCAGTGGTTCCGTCAAAACGGACAGTTACTGTGTAATTTTCTGCACGTAAATCCATAGCAATGAAACTGCCTTTGCCTTCAATTATCTCTATGGTTTCGTTTTGGATTTCAGTTCCGTTTATTGAGATTTTAACCGTACCGTCAAATGCGTCATTGGTGGTAACTGTTACAGTTGCCATGTTGCCTTCATTAATGTCCTCGACATTAACGTTTAAACCAATATTATATTTAGGTTTGACTTCGAATTTCACTGATTTTTGAGTTGGGTTGAATTTGTAATTGCCTTTAAAGCTGACAGTTGCAGTATAATTATCGGCAGACAAGTCTTGAATGGCATAATTTCCAACACCCTTAACAACATTGACTGTAATATTGCGGCTGTTTATGGATAAAATGACCTCGCCTGTGAAATTGTTATCAGTGGTGATATTAACAACTGCATCTTGTCCTTCAAATATGTCAGAAGCATTGACATTTAGATTAAGGTTGTATTTAGCTTTGACTTCAAATTTGGCTGTTTTTTCAGTTGGGCTAAATTTGTCATTGCCTTTAATGCTGACAGTTGCGGTATGATTGCCCGCAGGTAACCCTGAAATGGTGTAGTTGCCAACACCATTAATTACTTTAACAGTGTAATCAGTACCGTTAACGGATAATGTGACGTTGCCTGTGAAAGTGTTGTTTGAAGTAATATTAACAACTGCATCTTGTCCTTCAAATATGTCAGAAACATTGATGTTTAAATCAAGGTCATTTTTAGGTTTGACTTCAAACGAACCTGCTTTTGCAGCGGAATCAAAGGTATTGTCACCGTTAAAACCAACATATGCAGTGTAATTGCCAATTGGCAAGTTTTCAACAGTATATGAACCTTCACCGTTATTTATGTTTATATTATCATTAACAATGCCGTTTATGATTAATGTGAGTTTGCCGTTGAAGGCATTATTTGTTTTGACCTTTACGGTTGCATTCTGACCTGCAAAAATGTCTTCAACTGAAACGGTTAAATCAAGATCAGGTTTTTCCGCTTCTTTTTTAACTTTGAATTCAGCTGATTTTGTCTCAGCATTGAATGAAACGTTTCCGTCAAAGCTGACAGTTACATTATAATTTCCTGCAGCTAAATCCATAGCAATGAAACTGCCTTCGCCTTCAATTATGCTGAAGGTTTCGTTTTGAATGTCAGTTCCGCTTATTGATATTTTAACAGTACCGTCAAATTCGACATCGAATGTAATGTTTACAGTTGCCATATTGCCTTCATTAATGTCCTCGACATTAACGTTTAAACCAATATTATATTTAGGTTTGACTTCGAATTTGACTGTTTTTTCAGTTGCATTAAATTTATTGCTGCCTTTAAAGCTGACAGTTGCGGTATGATTGCCTGTAGGTAATCCGGAAATGCTGCAGTTGCCAACACCATTTATTACTTCAACAGTGTGGTCTTTTCCGTTAACGGATAATGTAACATTGTCTGTGAAATTGTCATTGGCATTAATTTTAACTGTTGCATTTTGACCTTCAAAAATACTGTCGATATTCACATCCAAATCAAGGAAATATCCCAGTTGAATTTTACTTTCCAGTTCTGCTTTATTATATTCGTAATATGTGCTGAATTTGACAGTATAATTTCCCAGGTTAAGGCCTTCTATTTTCCATCCCTTATCTGTGCAGGTGAATGTTTTTTCAACTCCATTTTTGTCCCTGGCGGTTACTGTAAGATTACATTCCGGTAAACCGTAGAACAATACTGTATCGCCTGGAAATACTACATCATTAACATTATTATAAAATTGAATATTTGTGTTATACACATTATTGTTGACAAAAGAACAGTTCACAGCAGATCCCTCTTCAATTGCACCGCTAACCTTACGAGCTGTTGCAGCATTATTTACAAAAGAGCAGGTGACAGCGGAACCATTTGCCATTGCACCACCATACTTTGCAGTATTATTTACAAAAGAACAGTTAAATGCGTAACCATGTCTGATTGCCCCACCGTACTCTGATGCGGCATTATTGACAAATTTACAATTTTCAGCAGAACCTTGATACATTGCTCCACCATATGTTGCAGTATTTTTTTCAAATGTACAGTTTTCAGCGGCTACATTGGAAATTGCTCCACCATTGTATGCACTATTGCTTTTAAATGTACAGTTTATTGCGGTAACGTTTTTTGCCCCATTATTCCATACGGCACCACCAAATCCGTTTGTAGCAGTATATCCGTTTTCAAATATTATATTTTTAAATGTGACAACGGCATTGTTGGTTACCTGGAAAATCCTCATTTGATTATTAGCATTTATTCTATAGCCTTGTCCATCAATTGTAACAGATTTATCGATTATGATTCCATCTTCCAAGTTGCCTTTGTTAGAACAATAGTAATCATTATTCAGGATAATTGTATCATTTTGAGTGTTTTTGATTAATGTTTCCAAATTCTGGATTGATTTAATTTTAACTTCTATCTGTGTGTTAAGCTCACCATTGACTTTGTCACTACTAATGGTGAATTTGACGGTATATTTGCCTGCGTCTAGATTTTTCACTTGCCATCCTTTATCAGTGCATGTGAATGTTTTTGAGTTGCCGTTTTTATCAGTAGCGGTAACTATGATCCTACATTCAGGCAAACCAGTGAACAATATGCTTTCACCAGTATATGCCACGTCATTAACATTATAAAATTCAATTTTTGTTTGAATTGCATCGTTATTGACAAAAGAACAGTTTTTAGCAGAACCTTGATACATTGCGCTTCCTATTTTATCTACTTTATTATTGACAAAAGAACAATTTTGAGCGGAACCACCACACATTGCTCCACCTTCATACGCTTTATTATTAATAAAAGAACAGTTTTGAGCGGAACCATCACGCATTGCACCTCCGCTGTATCCTGTATTATTAATAAAAGAACAGTTCACCGCAGAAACAGAATGCATTGCACCACCATATCCGGTTGCAGAATTATTGATAAAGGAGCAGTTTTGAGCGGAACCATATTGCATTGCAGCACCGTAATTTGCTTTATTGTTGATAAATGTGCAGTTTTGAGCGAAACCCATATAATTTGCCCCACCTTTATCTGCTCCATTGTTGATAAATGTGCAGTTTCGGGAGTAAATCTTATAATTTGCCCCACCCTCTCTGATTGCAGCATTATAGCTAAAGAAGCAGTTTTGAGCGAAACAATCGGGAACTGCATCACCTTCAGTTTCAAAGTAAATGGCACCACCATCAAAATTTGCTCTTTGATTTATAAAGGAAGAATTTATAACTGCACCTTTATACATAAAGAGGATTGCACCGCCAAAATTCGCACTACCATTAACAAAAGAACAGCCCACAATTGAATCAGCACTATTAATATAATAGATTGCCCCACCGCGTGTTGCTCTATTGTTGATGAAGGAGCAGTTTTGAGCGGAACCCCCATAAATTGCGCCACCATAATATCCAGCATTATTATTGGCAAATGAACAATTTACAGCAGAACCAGAATGGATTGCACCACCCTCATTAGCAGCAATATTGTTAACAAAAGTACATTTTTCTGCAGTTACATTAAAGAGTGCTCCACCATTGTATGCAGTATTCTTAGTAAAATTACAGTTTATTGCAGTGACCTTTTTTGCCCCATTATTCCAGATAGCACCACCACATCCGTATTTGGGAGTCCATCCATTTACAAATGTCATATTATTAAATGTGACAGTTGCACCATTAGTGACCTGGAAAATTCTCATTTTACCCCCGCCATCTACTTTATGCCCATTTCCATTTATGGTTATTGACTTGGTAATTTTTATACCGTCTATCAGGGCACTGTCAGTTTCAGAATTATAAGAATAATCCGAGGACAGTTCATATGTAGGTCCGGCGGAATTAAGTCCATTTTGTAATTGTGTCAGTGTAGTTGGTTGATCTGTCAGTATGTTTTCATTATCTGAAACACTAATGTTTTCATTTTGTGTATCATCGCTTGCAACAACAACATCATCACTTACATCGTCAGCATCAACACTAGCAACAATATCCTTACTTACATCGCTGGCATCAACACTAGCAACAATATCCTTACTTACATCGCTGGCATCAACACTAGCAACAATATCCTTACTTACATCGCCAGCATTAACGCTTGCGACAGTAAACAGAACCATTATCAAACATATGATAATGAAAAATTTTTTTAAATCGCATTGTTTTATTTACCTCCACTACTATATATCGTTCAAAAAATATTTAAATATTTATATTATAGGTTAATATTTTGTACATTTGAGGATTTTAGTTTAGAAAAATATTTAAAGATTAATATAATGGTGAATATATTATACATTGGAGGGTTTAGTTTAATTTAAAATTATCAATGATAAATTTTGAAGGATGCATCTTATTTTTGCGACAATTGAAGTGTTGGTCTCACATCATATGTTTTTGGTGATAGCGTTCACTATAGTAAGAAAAATATCTCAAAAAGATTATATTAGGTTAGGCTAGTATTTTGAATCAATTTTTTCAAATACCTTTTTAACATTCACTTTTGTTTCAAAACAGCCTGTTTTTTCAAGCAATACTCCTTGAGGGCAAAAGTCGGACAGTAACATCATCATCTGATTCAGGTCCTCATGACATGCCACGCCAAGAACTGCCTGGAACTTGTTTTCCATGACTATTTTTTTAACGAAGCTTGACCCTGGGACAATATATAATTTGTAGCCTAGATGCTCTGACTTTTTCTTGATTGCCCCTATTGAGCATAATCCGCATTCGCTGCAGTTCAAACCCTCCTTTTGAAGTGGTGCTGGACAATCCTTATGCCTTAAGCAGTGAGGCAAGAAGATTAATGTCTTTTCAGCGGGAATTTGTCTGAAACGCTCTTTATTGAGGTCATCTCTCACCTTTATTGCAATGTCGTCAATCAGATGGTCGTCAAGTTTTAAAAAATGAGCTATTGTCTTAAAAGGAGAATACAATAAGTCGACAATGTACAATAGGAATCTCGGGAACTTTATCTTGTTTTTACGGGCTATCAAATAACCTAAAATCAGCACTACAATGAATAATATCACAATCAGTATGGCCACAAACACCACTAGCTGGCCCAAAAACATGTAAAAAGAATCTATGAATATCATTGTCTTAGCCTAAAATTCTTCAATGGAATAGTTTTCAATTTCCTTATTTAATCTAACGCCTGTAGGTGTTTTGATTATTTCTAGTCCAGATAAGCTGTCGCAAGAACATAATACGTTCTGTTCGGGATGGGTTCCCGGAGTTATGTTGCAGTTTAGGTTTACTTGGTCTCCGATGGATAAAACAGTTTCCAAACGTTTTGTTGATGGATGATCCTTGTTTAAAATCACTATTGGGGAGGATTCTTCACGACTGAGATATGCTTGGGACCTTATTGCACGCTTGTCTTTTTTGAAATTGGATACGGCTATAATATCGTCAGATTCTAAAAACTGGACTATCTCCTCGTTGTCCTGTGTCGCAATGAAAAGCATCTTGTTTTCATATGCAACTTTTATGACGCCAACGATCCCGGTTTCGCCTTCAAGAAACAGTATTTCGTCATTTTTAAAATTGATATCCATGGTATCACAAAAAATAAAAAAAGAGAGTAAAATAGATTTACTCTGCAATTTCCACGTTGTCGCTTTGACAAGATGGACAAACAACTTTTTTTCCAAGTCCTTTAAAGGAATTTCCACAGTCTTTACAATGGTATTTTTTAGTTTTCAATTTTTTCAAATCAATATCGGCCATTGGCCCTCCGCTAGAGCACATTTTAAATCACCT
>NZ_JAGAXX010000061.1 GCF_017940815.1 Methanobrevibacter sp. | reverse complement strand
TATTAATATAAAAAATGAAGGATTAAGATTAATCCAAGAAAAAATAATAAAGACAAGTCCCTATTGGGATTGTCATGGCCTGCGGTGCGCGGGTATCGGCTCGAAAATATTAACATTCCACTCAAAGAACATGTTAAAAAATCGAGAATCCCCAACTTCTTAAAAGTTGGCGGAAGTTCAAATACAAGTTGCTAACAATATATATTATAGAGGTGATAATATGCAAGTTGGAGAATATGCCGTAACACCATCAGATGAAAATGAATTAATCGAGTTTTTAAGCTTCAACGATTTCACACACAACGCAGCGATGGACAACAATCCGTCAAACAATGAATATGTCATTGTCGTCAATGTGGTAAACAGGTTCTACTTCATTGCGGACAGGTTCTTCGTATATCCTCGCCTTACTCAAGTTGAGTTTTTCAAAAAGATAAACCATTATCCAAAAGACGGGATTGAACATAAGAGACTTCTTGACGATGAGGGAAGGCTTCTTTACGAGGGATATGTCATAAACGACCATCCCTACGGCCTTGGAAGACTGTACTTCGACAATGGAAACGTCTATCAGGAAGGAGTCTTTGACATCAAGGGAATACGATTGGGCAAGGAGCACTACTGTTCCGGCCAGGTCAAGTTCGAGGGCTCATGGGGCATAAACAAAGGATATGGTCCCAATGCACCAAGGAAAGGCAGCGTCTATAATGAGGGCGGCGAAAGGACATTTGCAGGCAAGTTTGAAATCATAAAAAGCGGTGTCGGATTGCCAATGATCAAGTATCCCACAGGGTATAGGCTCATTGAGGAGAACCGACCCAAAATCGATTACATCAAACATGATGAAATGCCTGAAAGGGACATGAATGATGAAATCTTTGACATGATATGTGAGCTTGACTCCTGCAGCATATCCGAACTGTGCAGACTCAGGGATGAAACCGTTGAAATGATAAGGGACGAGAACCTCTCCAAGAATGAATGCGAGAACTATCACAGGTACCTTTCAAGCATATGCGACGTGATTTATCTCAAGATGAGGAACTGAATCATGAAACTGGACAGCAAGTACGTTTTTCACGTTCCGCTTTACAAATATGAAGACAATCGCCTAACGCCACTCGAAATTGATGATATTCTTTGTGAGCTGTTTGATGAATTCCACAAAAAAGGCTTTGAGGGCATGTATGTGAGCAAGGTCAAGTCCCGCTATAAGGGACGCATCTATGATGAGCTATTGATTACATTATTCACAACCGAAGACAAGTCACCAGAGGAGATATTCGAAAGGTGGTTTTTGAAAAACAATGAAATGTTAAAACAAGATGAATTCGCCTATGAAAAGGGCAACGCCATGACTATTGTGAGGTTAGTATTATGAAAGAAAAGAAGTATGTAGATGAGGGAAAGTATGCTGTGCCAAGATGGCTTGTCTATCCGAACCTGTCAGCATGGACAATCGGATGGAGAATGGGCTACGGCGAGGATTACCGTATGAACGAACCGCCAAGGGACAGGAATTTCTCAAAGCTGTTCCCAACACCAAGAAATTGGCTATTCAATCCTCGCAAATCCAAATTCAAACCTATTCCACTTTTGGGATACCTTTGGAATGATGACGGAAAGCCAAAATACTCAGAAATTTCAGGAGATGAGGTTGTTGTAAATGACGTCATCACAATGTCCGATGAAAAGGAGTTTTTAATCCCCATATAATGAATATTTTTGATAATTAATGATAATCACTTATTATTTGAGATTTTTACCGTAAAATTGTCTAAAACTGTAAAATTGAACTCATTTATAACTGCTTAATTTATATAATTTGAAAATATAATCAGATATATGAATATAAAAACACCACTGAATAAATTAAAATTTATTGGAAATATTCTCCCTAAAATGGATAATAGGGGAGCATTGTTGATTCCATTAAGTTTAAAAGTGAAAGATTTGGAATTTGCCCATTACCGTCATATTCCAATTAATTGGAATATTGAAGCAGTAATGCCAAAATGTTTACCAAAGGATTTTTCTAAAAATGCTGTAAAAATTGTTGACATGTTTAGAAGAAAAACAATTGACTTGGACTATGAAATAATGCTGATATTTTACTATAAAACTGCAGAGTTATTGTACTGCTTTGTTAATGAGGAAAGTGGTGGCGATGAGGTTTCTGGTCAAGTTGACGAGGAAATTTTCGCTGGACATGACATTGCAGTTATCCACAATCATCCAAAGAATTATGGATCTTCCCCTTCAAATGAAAATTTTCAGATTTTGGATTTAACCTTCCAAGATTATGAGATATTGTCCTCATGGGATGGAATTTGGATTATAGAATCGAGGGAACTGATACCCATAGGAGAAATAAGAAAAATAAAGTATAAAATACAACAATTTTATGAATATTCATGGGAAATTGTTGGAAATATGGATGGAGGAAAAATGGAAATGATTAAGCAATTTGATATATTATATGGAAATTTATTGCTAACTTATATTAATAACTATCCTTTAAATATTAAATTAACTAAAAAGGTGTTTAAACATGAAGATTGATTTGTTGAGAACAGCACATCCTTTGGAAGTGGATTGGAAAACCATTTCAAAAGTTAAAAAAAAGCTCAAAGAAGAGAACACTACCTCTGAAGAAAAAATCAGGGAGATTTTTTCACAAATAGATGTGGAAATAGATTTGGATGAGATGATTAATTAGCAATTAATCATCAACTTATTTTTTTAGATAAAATCACTTTTAGGCCTTGCCTCAATGCCGAACTCAGAATACATTTCTCGTGTTTTTGGATTTGACTCTATAGCAAGGTATTTGTCTGGATCATCGCCATGAGTTGGAAGAACTTTCCTTTCAAGCCAATACATTTTAAGCTCAGGAGGACGCTTTCCGAAGTTCCAGTAGGATTCAGCTATTTTCAAGTCGGTGTTTTCCTCAATGTGTCTGAGTGAATTGGTTGAGGTGTAATTTGGGCTTGCTGTTATTAGAATGATTGATTGTCCTTAATGAGTTGAATTTGTCTCAGATTGTGCAGAATGTACTCGCTTTCAAAGGGTATTTTTTTTGTCATGTTTAAAAGTATATTATTAACATTATATATACTAAGTATATGAAAATCGTTACTTGGAACTGCAATCAGAAATTCAGGGAATCATTTAGGGAGATTATAAAGGAAAATGCTGACATTTACGTTATTCAAGAATGTGAAGATCCGTCAAGGTCCAAGGTTGATGAGTATAAGGAATTTGCATCAAACCATTATTGGGTGGGAGACAATGTCAATAAAGGACTGGGTGTTTTTGCTCGTGAGAATGTAAAAATTGAATTGGCTGGTTTGGAGGATAATGGTCTTCGATATTTTATTCCGCTAAAAGTTAATGATACTTTCAATCTTTTGGGAATCTGGACAAATCCCAATGTCAAATATCCCGTTGCTGAATATCCAAATGAGATAACAAGATATTATGAACTTCATAAGGAAAGTGGATTTTTCAATGAGGATTTAATAATGTGTGGGGATTTCAACTGTGATGCACGATTGAAAGGGGCTCATGCTAAAAATGTTTTTAAAAT
>NZ_JAGAXX010000060.1 GCF_017940815.1 Methanobrevibacter sp. | reverse complement strand
TACACAAATACACACCAAAATCAGTTGCAAAAACCGTATATCTAAATGTATTTTTAGGAGCCCTAATCATATCACAAGGATACTACTCAAAAACGGCCATACAACAATTATCTGAGAACTAAAAAATTCAGGCCCCTAAAAATTTTACAATTCATGGAATGTAAAGGCAAAATCAATTCTGAAAAAATGGGTTATCGAAATCATTTTAGAGAATGTTTTATTAAATATTATTAAAATAGTGGAGAGGAACAATTATGAAAATTTGTCAAGAATGCGGTTCTGAAGTTAAAGAAGATGAAGACACTTGTCCCATGTGCGGTAGCGAAGACATTAAAGAGGAAAAGTTCTGTAGAATCTTGGGCACCAAATTATGAAATCCAATGTTGCTTAATTCATTTTCAGGAAAAGAAACATGAAAATTTAGAAAATCACAAAAAAGGACTTTGACAGGATAATAGAAATCTATAGTCTTGCAAGGGATTTCATGGCAAAGAATGGGAACCAATCACCTGGTTGAAAATTTAGGATTCTATATTATGGTACAATCTATGTGGAACCGGACAATTGTCCTCGTTTAGCATATGAAAAAATAGAAAAAAAGTAGATTAAATAATCTACTTGACTTTAACTTTTGTTTTAATTGTGTTTTTAAGGTAAGTTATTTTTGCTGTGTATTTCTTACCTTTCTTGAGTTTTTTGATAACCTTTTTCTTAATGGTAAATTTAGCAACACCCTTTTTATTAGTTTTTGCTTTTAATTTTTTACCTTTAATTTTAAGGATTAACTTTTTATTTTTAACCGCTTTCTTGCCATTTTTGAGGGTTGTTTTTATGACAAGTTTTTTGGCAGACTTTTTAACAGCATATTTCTTTTTAGCCTTGAGATTTTGTTTCACTTTAACTGTCTTTTTGATAGTCTGGCCTTTGTATGTTGCTGTCAATTTGTATTTGCCAGGTTTTAGTGTTTTTGGCATTTTTAAAATAGCATAACCATTTGCATTGGTTTTTACCTTGTAGGTTTTCTTGTTGAGTTTTATGGTTACTACCTGATTTTTACCTACAGCTTTACCGTCATCACCAATGACCTTAACCTTGAACCTGGATCCATCAAAGTAATACATCACAAGATTTTTAGCACCACTGAACCTTGAAACAACCTTAATAGTAGTTTTTTTAACTTCAGAATTTACAGGATTTGTAACAATGATTTTCTGTGATTCAGTCAATTTTTTAAATGGAATTGTTATGTATCCGGACTTATCAGTTACGAAAACCTTTGATTTACCATTAATTGAAACTGAAACCTTGGTATTATTCAATCCTTTTCCTGTAGAGTCTAAAACTTGTAATTTATAATTATAATCACTGTTGTAGCCCCTAATGACATCAGAAGAGACAATAGTGCTTTTTACAATGATATAATTGACAATGGAAACATTACCGCAAGTTGTTGTAATGGAATAATTTCCCGGTCTTAAATTTATTTCAAGCATAGCAAATCCAGTATCGTTTGCTTTAACAGAATATGATACTCCATTAACCTCAAAAATCACTTCAGCACCAGGAGTGACATTTGCAACAAATTGATCGTCACCGAGGTAATATTTTACAAGATTATTGGTCATGTTCAAGTCAGAAACTGTATACGCCTTGAGAATTGCTACAAACATTACTTTCGCCAGGTCTTCCCATTCCTTACTACTATCACTTACAAAAGACTGGCCATATTGAGGATGAATTCTAAGGTCATTGGCAACACACACCATATTCTTAAAGGTGACTTTAAATTTATCTCCTTTTTTAATTTGGACAAGTTTATCAAGCTTGATTGTTTCGTATCCGTAGAATTTACTTATTCCCTTTTGAGTATATAGGTCAATACCGTTTACTGATATTGTAAACTCATATTCCACGCCACTTTCCTTGAAGCAGGTTCCAACAGCACCAATAAGCTCATCTTCATCGGCAGTGAAAACACTGCAATAATATTTGCTTTCAGGTAACCATTTCCAGTCTCCACCAACATCATGTTGGTAAATCCTATTGTATGAGTCATTGTTAATTATGTAGCAAACGCTTTCCTTGTCCGCAAGGGAGGTGTCATAATAGGACATGTAGAAATATCCTTCATCACCCCAGCCGGTTCCCCAACTGTTTTTAACAATCCATGCACCATCGCCCTTAGGAGTTTTTAGGAAATTATATCTGGAATAATTGTCATCCCATCCTACAATACAAACCCTGTGGGTTGAGTCTGTTTGGTCATAACAGTATTGTGCAGAACTTGTTTTGTTGAAATATTTACTTTCATTGAAATCAGCACGATGACTGACTGCTACGGCACCATAATTGATTAAAGCATTTTTAAGCAAATTCCTATCGGCATCAGTTCTTAATGGAGGTATTGCAACAACATTTTGAATATGGATGTTATCAGTAGTTCCGAAGAATTGGGAAATCTTACCCATCTCATCATATTCCTCATATTCCCCATCGAAAACTCCAAGCCAATCAATCAAATATGCGATAGCGGTAAATGGATTTCCACCTTCCTCAATAGTGTCAGACCCATATTTTGAAAATTTGAGCATTAAATTTTGCATATTATTTACAGATAAGGAATAGGTCTTATTTGTATACCTAAGCAATGCAGATTCCAGTGCAGCCATGTTTCCAAAAGCCCAGCAGGCCCCCATGAATCCTTGATCTTTAACAGGAGTGGTCCAATTGTAGCTTCTCAAATCAAATTTTTTAGGCAATTCCTTAAAGTATAATGTATTGTTAACTATAATGAACTGTTCTGCATTATTTTCAAAATTATAGTTGTTATTTTTATTGTTGAGAGATTTAACGTCAGAATTGAAATTGTTCTTATTGTCAAACTTCACTTTACCATATACTGTATAAATGCTTGTTCCAGATGGATTGTTGAAGTAATTTTCGTTCAGGGTTAATTCATTATCATATGCAAAAATTGCAGAACCTACAGAACCGTTATTGTTTTCTAAATAGTTTCCATTGAGTGTTGCACTTGACTCATCAAAATAACATGCACCACCTGTGGAACCATCACTGAGTACCTCGTTGGATGTGAAGTTGGAATTGTAAATCTTAACATTAGTGTAGCTTGTATAAATTGCACCTCCACCATACTCTGCACGATTGGAAGTGAAATTTGTATTTTTTATCACTAGATTTCCATCCAATTGAAGGATAGCCCCTCCAAAACGAGACTGACAGTTAGTGAATAATGTATCAGTAATGAGTGTCTCACTTCCAAAAACGGATCCACCCCCAAAAATATCTGCAAAGATGGCTCCTCCATTGTTTTCACTTGATACATCGTCAAATTCACAGTTGGAAATTATCAGACTTGAAATAACTTTTGCTCCAATTGCACCTGCAGTCCTATTAGCAAACAGTTTTTTGAATTTGGAATTCTTAATTGTCAAATTTCCATCATTGATAAAAAAGATTGCAGCAGCATATTTTGAAGTGGTATTCAAGAAATTGGAATTTACGATATTTGCATGTGAGCTACCACCAAAATAGACTTGGCCTTTGACAATCTTATCGCTATTGCTGTAAAATGTGGAATTGACAATATTGACGGTGGACATGAAAGAAGAAATTGAGGCCCCATTTTCTCCACCGTTGTCTATAAATTTACAATCATTAACGTTTAATGCAGTGTTGTAAGAATAAACAGCACCATAATTAGATTTTTCACCATCACCAAAACAATTTATAAATGTAACATTGTTTAATGTTAATCTTGAGTCAGTTCTAATTGCAGAACCATAGCCATAAAAACCGTTTACAATGGTTAAATTATTTATTACAACGTTTTTTCCAGATATATCAAACGCTCTGGACTGATTCTTACAATCAACTTTATGATTATTTCCATTTATTACAAAATTATCCTTGGTTACATTGATTCCACTAGAATAACTTTTGTCAGTTTCATTATCGAACTCATAATCTTTTTCAAATGTGAAACTAGAATCTTTATCCTTAATTTCACTATAAAGAGAATTAAATGAGTTTGTCTCATCAGTATCTTTTAATACATCAATATTGCCAGTATCGTTTAAATCAGCTGCGGATATTGCAGTGATTGAAATCAGAAAGACTGCCAATATAAAAAAAGGTAATATAAATGTATTACGTTTCATAGTTCTCCCCATATATTTATACAAAATAACTTATATTTTATAAAATATTTAAATTTATACTTAAGAAATGAATAATTATTCAAAATTAAATGAAATGAAAAACAAGAAAAAAACTTATAAAAGAATATACAGATATTCAGCAGTGAACCAAAGGTATTCGACCACACTGCCCAGACAGGAACACTTGTGGTAGAGTACTTCCCTGAGTACATGACCACTAAAATAAGAAGTGTAGAATAACTCTCATTGAGTTATTCTCTTTTTTAATTAATATTTAAAACAAGTACTAGTTTTCTTACTGTAGCAATTGTTACAGCTTTGACAAATTGAAACCCCATCACCGTTAGCTTTCCAATCAGCCAAAAAGTCAGCCTGTGCCACAAACGGCTTGGACATTGACATTAATTCAATATCAGAATGGTTTAAAACATCATTCATGGATTTCATGTCCCTTAAGGATCCTCCTAAAATTACTGGAATGTCCAAAGAGCCAATTAATTCATCAGCATAAACCAAAAACGGATGTTTATCCTTACCGTCATAAAGATAAGATATGGTACGTGCAGTCAACTGTATGCTGTCTGCCCCTGCCTTTTCAAGTTCCTTTGCAACTTTAATACTTTCCTCAGCAGTCATTCCATCCTTTCTGACATCCCACGGATTGATACGAATGCTTACATGAAAACCAGGCATTGTCTTTTTGATTACCTTGATGATTTCTGATGCAATCCTTACACGGTTTTCAGTGCTTCCCCCATATTGGTCTTTTCTTTGGTTGAAGTAAGGATTTATGAAACGTGCCAGATAAAAATTGTTTCCCATATCAATCTGCATTCCGTCAAAACCTGCAAATGAGAATTTCTTGGCAGCCATTATAACTTCTGCCTGCAATTTCCTGATTCCTTCAAGGGTCAAGTCATTTGCCTCTGCCTTTTGGTTGTCGCCATCATCATAGTAGAAGAACGCCAATTGCCCTAAAATAGGAACGTCGTGATTATGGCAGATGTCTGTTACCATCTTATACTCCTTGACAAAACCAACATAGTTCAAGCTTGCGCAATATGGTGCAAAGCGGTCCTTATGGTCAAGCACAAACATTTCAGATACGATTAAACCAGTTCCACTGCCTGCAATCTTTTCATATTTATCATAAATAGCAGGTGAGAGAAATCCCCCTTCCTCTGTTTCGGTTTCCCAGGTACCGGTCCTTACAATTCTGCTTTTTAGGTTCAAATCTCCAAATTGCATTTCATCAAAAATATCCTTCATAAATAATCCCCACATATAACTTTACAAAATAATGTTTAAAAGAAAAATATATAAATTAACAAGTAAGTTTAAAGTAACTAAAAAAAGTAAAATTAAGGTAATCTATTTGATTACCATTAAAGTATCACCGATGCTTACAGCATCACCAGGTTCCACGAAAATTTCCTCAACAGTACCGTCCACTTCAGATTGGATGTCGTTTTCCATTTTCATAGCTTCGATTACTGCAATGGTGGATCCTTGTGAAACTTTGTCTCCAACATTAACGTTGAGTTTGATTACCATACCTTGCATTGGTGAAGGAACTGCACCTTCAACAGGCTTGAAGTTTCCAGATTCAGTCTCTTCAATTTCCATGAATCCGGTAGGCATGATTTTAACCTCAAACACGTCACCGTCAACTTCAACATTATATTGAGTTGGAATTCCAATTCCATCATTTTCATCAATGGTGTGTGCTGGTTTGAGTTCCTCTTCTTCAGCTTCACCTTTGAGGAATTTCGGAGCGATTGGAGGGTATAACGCATAGGTTAATGCATCCTCATCAGATTTGACAAATCCTTCCTTTTCACCTTCTGACTTGAACTTGTCGAATTCAGGTTCGAGCAAGTCTGCAGGTCTGCAATCGATTACCTCTTCATCTCCAATTATTCTTTTTGAGATTTCCTCATTTACTGGAGCAGGTGGTTTACCGTACATTCCTTTCATGTACTCTTTAACTTCATTGGATACGGTTTTGTATCTTTCTCCACCCAACACGTTCATTACAGATTGGATACCAACAATTTGACTTGTAGGAGTTACAAGTGGAGGGTATCCCATGTCTTTTCTTACACGTGGCATTTCTTCCAATACGTCAGTGTATCTGTCGAGCGCATTTTGCTCTTTCAATTGTGAAATGAGGTTTGAAAGCATTCCACCAGGAATTTGGTATAATAAAACATCAGTATCAATACTTTCAGAGATAGGATCAAGAATTCCTAAGTATTTTTCCTTAATCTTTTCGAAGTATTCCTTGATGTTGTTTAATAATTTTAAGTCCAATCCAGTATCAAATTCGGTTCCTTGAAGTGCTGCAACCATACTTTCTGTAGGAGGTTGGGAAGTACCCCAAGCAAGAGGCGATATTGCAGTGTCTAAAACATCAACACCAGCTTGACAAGCAGCATAATAACTGATTGGAGTCATACCACTGGTACAATGACAGTGCAAGTCTACAAGCAAGTCAGTTTCTTCTTTTAATTTTGATACTAAATCATAAGCCGCAGTAGGAGTTATTAAACCAGCCATATCCTTGATTGCAACTGAATCACAGTCAAGTGCTTCTAAATTCTTAGCCAATTCAACAAAATCATCTAATGTATGTGCAGGACTTATAGTGTAACTTATTGTTCCTTGAACATGAGCTCCTTGATCTTTTGCAACCTTAATTGCTTTTTCCATATTTCTAATATCGTTTAAAGCGTCAAAAATCCTGAATATGTCAACACCATTCTCATAGGATTTTTCCACAAATTTAGTTACAATATCATCAGGATAGTGTTTATAACCTACCAAATTCTGTCCTCTTAAAAGCATTTGAATAGGAGTATGATTGAATTCAGATTTTAATTGTCTTAACCTTTCCCATGGGTCTTCGTTTAAGTATCTGATACAAGTATCAAAAGTTGCTCCACCCCAAGCTTCAACAGAGAAGTATCCAACTTTATCCATCTCTTCAGCAATAGGAATCATGTCCCTAGTTCTCATCCTAGTTGCAAGCAAAGATTGGTGAGCATCACGAAGTGCTGTTTCTGTAAATCTTACTTTTGCCATTAATATTACACCTCTTTCAATTTTTATTAATAAAGTAATCTTAAATTATCCAACTATAATATATGTTTTTATTATTATATAAAATTATAACATTGAAAAACAGTCAATAGAAAAATTAGTGAAAAAATAGTGAAATAAAATAAAATAAAAAAATAGTGAAAATTGAAAAATTATCTTTCCAATTCGCCGGAAATGAATTTTTCAACATTTTCGTATGCTTCATCATCAGTGTATTGAATTGGAGGATGTTTCATTGTGTATGAGGAAATTGAAGTTAATTGTCCACCAATACCCCTTTCTAAACCAATTTTACAACATCTTACAGCATCAATTACACATCCTGCAGAGTTTGGAGAGTCTTCCACACTTAATCTGAGTTCGATGTTCATTGGAACATCACCGAATGTACGACCTTCCATTCTAAGGAAACATAATTTATTATCGTTTTGCCATGGGACATAGTCACTAGGTCCGATGTGGATGTCACGATCATCCATTCTTTCATCTAATACTGATTGCACTGCTTCGGTTTTGGATTCTTTTTTGGAATCTAACCTTTCACGATTGAGCATGTTTAAAAAGTCAGTGTTACCACCAGTATTTATTTGGTAGGTTCTGTCTAATTTTACTCCCCTATCCCTGAATAAACTAGCTAGTGTTCTGTGTGTGATAGTAGCACCGATTTGAGCTTTAATATCGTCACCTACAATAGGAATTCCTTTAGCTTTAAATTTAGCATCCCATTCGTCATCACTTACAATGAATACTGGCATACAGTTCACATATGCAATTTCAGCGTCAAGTGCGCATTGTGCATAGTATCTTGCTGCATCTTCAGAACCTACTGGCAAGTAATTTACCAATATTTCAGCGCCGCTTTCTTTTAAGACTTCAACAACGTCAACAGGCTCTTCGTCACTTACAACAAAAGTGTATTCATCATCATAGTTGGACATGTGTTCAGCAACACCATCCAAGACATGACCCATGCTAACCTTAACATCATATTTTGGAATTTCTTCTTGGAATATTGTAGTACAGTTAGGCTTTGCGAAAATTGCTTCGTCAATAGTTTTGCCAACTTTTCTTGCATCAACATCAAAAGCTGCAACGACTTCAATGTCACTAGGAGTGTATCCTCCAATATCCCAATGCATAAGTCCTATTGCATCTTCTGGCTTTTTACCATCATAATAATGTATACCTTGAATTAAGGAACTTGCACAGTTTCCTAATCCTACAATTGCGATTTTAATTTTATTCAATATAAACACCAGCGAATTAATTAATAAATAATACTTTAAATAAATAAAATACTAATATTATGTTATCTAATATACTTTATATAATTATTGTTTAGGATATGAAAATTATAAATTGAGGAAGAATAATGAACCCATATATAGAAATTTTAAGACCGGGAAATGTCATAATGGCAGTCATAGCAATTGTACTTGTAGCTATCGTCGGCCATACTGTATCAATACCAATCATTTTAGCCATGCTTGCAGTATTTTTTGAAATAAGTGCTGGAAATGTCATCAATGATTATTTTGACTATAAAATTGATTTGATCAACAAGCCACATAGGCCAATTCCTTCAGGAAGAATTTCACCAAAAACAGGGCGCAATTACGCTTACCTGTTGTTCATTCTCGGAACAATATGTGGATTTTTAATTTCATACCTCAATAAGGATTGGACTGCATTCCTAATTGTTGTAATCGCTGATTTCATCCTATACTTCTATGCACGTACCCTAAAGTCAACACCATTGATTGGAAACCTGACCGTCGGATTCATGACAGGATTATGCTTTGCATTTGGAGGCTACACAATAAACAACCCTGAAATTATTGCAACTTCATGGTTTTTAGGATTTTTTGCATTCATAATGACAACCGCACGCGAGATAGTTAAAGACATAGAAGACATGGAAGGGGACAAAGCAGAGGGGGCCAAAACACTTCCAATTTTACATGGTGCAAAATTATCCGCAGCACTCGCATTAATTTTGATAATCATTGATTGTGTGCTCTGCCCATTATTGTATGTGCAACATGTATTTAGCATAATTTACTTGGGAATAATAGCCATTGCAGTTATAATTTTCATATATAGTGGAATATTAATCATTAGAAATCAAGACGAAAAAACTGCTGCAAAGTCATCAAAATATTTGAAAATAGGAATTTTAATAGCATTCATTGCATTTGCTCTAGGGTCCTTTTAAAGAAAATGGTATAATATTTATATAAACTCTTAAAAAACTATTAATAATGTTTGAAGAATTCAATATTAACCAGAAAGACAAATATTTTTTACTGTCAATTGTAATTTTAAGCACTATCCTCGTAGGATACTACATTAATTTTAATTACAATCTTGGAATTTATTGCAGTGACGTTTATGTATATCTGTTAAATTCATTATATTATACTGGAAAAAATGTCTTTTCAACAGGCAATATTTTCTTGTCTCCACTAATCTGTTTTATAACATCAATTTTTTTCAGATTGGGTCTTGTTGATAAACTAGCAATTTATATTGTAACCGGAGCATTTGCCATTTTTGGAAATATTGGATTTTATTTATTATTAAGACGATTTTTTGATGAAAAGCTAAGTCTTACAGGTACAGTAATCTATTCTTCACTAACACTATACCTAACCTGGCTTGCAAATGGTACATTAGATGTCCCTGCAGTGAGCATGATTGTTTGGATTGCATTGCTTGAATATATCGCAATAAACGACAATCCCAAATTTTACATTCCTTTCATGATATTCCTTATTTTAGGAGTTTTTACAAGATATCCTCTTCTTTTAACATTCCCTGCATTCGCATTATATTATGTTATTGAAAAAGGAATTAAAATCGAACCAAAAGATTCAAAATACATTAAAAAAGGAATCCTTATAGCTGGAGCGATACTAATCATTACATTAGCGATTGTATTGATAATGGGAAACGGACAATTTGAAGCAGGAGGTCAGATTTCACGGGGAATAGGTGGAACATTAGGCAGTGAATCCGATCCGGCATACAATCCAGATTTTAGCTATTATCTAATGAACATGCTTAATTTTGTTTCAAATTCACACACGTACTTTGATGGAAATCCTGTTTTGGACAGCAGCACCCCATTATCATGGGGATTACTGATAATATTAATTGCAGGTATGGGATTATGGCTGAATGACCATAAAAGAAAAATAGAGAAAAAGGACATTCTTCCAGCAATATTCATAATACTTGGAATAATCAGCTTTTCGAGAGTAACCTCAGTGATTACAATAGTGTTGGTTTTATTCGGATTATACCTTATGGGCAGAGACTCAGAACATAAAATCGAATACTTTATGCTTGGTTGGATCTTGTCAAATTTCATATTCTTTAGTTTTAATCCCGTGAAAGTGAACAGGTACATATTGCCAGTCTTTCCTGCAATAGTTTACTTCCTGCTACTTTCAATTCAGTCAATTTATAATCATGTAAACATTAACAAGAACATCCTGCCTATAATATTGATTTCATTATTCCTAATACAGGCATTTGCATTCACATTCACTTTTGAGCCAACAAACGAGTATAAGGCAACAGAAGACATTTCACATTATATCATAGACAACAATCCTGATTATGAAAAAATGAAAATAGGAGTTTACAATATCAGACCGTTTGGCTGGTGGTTAGGTGAAAACATAACAGGAATCCCAAGTAGCGCCCAAAGTGAAATTGATGCAAGCAATGTAACCTATTACATTTCAAAGAATCCATTAAACAATGTAACAAATTATACAGAAATAAAAAATATTGATGGAACATATTTATATGAGAAAACCAATGTTTAATCCTAATTAACTCAATTTCAACTTGATTAAAAGAAAAGAAAAAATTAATTTTTCTTGAAAAAAATTGTGAATAAACCGCCTAATTTTAGAAACATATATAATAAAAAAATTATATAAATAATAGTATAAAAGCAATTTTAAGAGGATAATATGAAAGTTGTATGCTGTAAGAACTGTGGTGCGAAATACCAACTCGATGATGATGACGATATTTCAACATTTGAGTGTTCTTCATGTGCAGGTGACTTAGAATACTTGGAAGACTATTCTGATGGAGAAAATACCTCAAATTCCTCATTAATTGACTCATTCAAATATGATAATTCATATATTGTTCAATGTGAAGATTGTGGATTAAAATACAAAATTAAAAGTAGCGACAGCATACTTGATTATGAATGTGACAGTTGCGGAGGTTCTTTAAGATATTTAGATGAAGAAATGAATAAAGAATTGGATAAATACCTTGAAGAAAGAAAAAAAGAGATTGAAACCATTAGAGAACAAAACAAAGTTAATAAACCAACATCTGAAGAATTAACAAATGAAGAACCTGATCGCTCTTTAAAGTCATTCACTGATAAAATCGGAGATTTCTTTTCAGAAGAGCACATGTTAAAAATAGCTGATGATGAGAAAAAAGAAATGGAACTTCAAGAAGAAGAAGTCAATTTAAAAACTGCTAGAACAACCATTCCTGATGCAGTTTTATCCAAATTTGGAAGAGAATTTGCAATTCCAAAAACCAACGATTACACCATCTTGAAAAATTTCCTTAAAGATGAATTCTTTAAAAGTATGGGAGAATATTATCCTAAAACTGAACAAAAATCCTCATCTAGCTTCCTTGAGAAAATAAGTATAAAGGAACCGGAATCTGTTGATGAAATCGTTCCAAATGAAACTTCACTCAATGACAGCGATGAAGGTGATTTTGACATTCATAATTTAAATTCCAACGAGCTCATCATACTCATTGGAGCAGCCATATTCATTTTAAGCATTATTGAAATCTTAATTATAAATAGTGGTATTGGTATCATTGCATTATTCATTGGTGTGATAATGCTTTGTTACGGACTTTACAAGACAAGAGATGTAAAACAAATTGAAGAAAGAACAAGAATTATCAGAGAACACTTGTTAACCCTTTCCAATGAATACTATGTGTTTTACAATGTTAAAACACCAACTTCAAATTCAGGTATTAACCACGTTGTTGTAGGTCCAACTGGAATATATGCACTTTTATCCCAAAAATATAATCCGAAGCTTAGATTAGAAGCAGAAAACGAAAATTTAAACTTAATCGGTTCTGCTGAATTAGATGAGGATAAAATTGAAGAAGTTCCAACCATGAACAATACCAGAAGATTTAGATACACAACAAAACAAGCTAAATTTTCACAAGACGATAAAGTTAAACAGAAAGCATTATCCTTAGGAGAAGATTTAATCAACTTCTTAAATGACAACAACATTAGGAACTGTTTCGTAGAACCTTTAGTTGGTTTCATTAACAATGAAGTTGTTGTGATTAATATGCCTTTAACCGATGAAGACTTATTCATTGAAGAGCTATTATATCAAATAAAAACTAGTACTATCAAATTAGACCAAGAAACCATTGATAAATGCGCTGTTTTACTCAGTCATTATTCTGCAGATTGTTCTGCAGAAATTTAATTTCTTTTTTTATTTTAACATGTTAAAATCAATTAATGTTCCTTTTTTAATATTTTCTTTTGCTATTTTTCCAACCACATTATCGATTTCAGAAGGATAAATTCCAGTTCCGGGACTTTTAAATGTTAAATCATCATTATCGATTTTTTCATCTTTTTTAATATCCCTAAATGCAACAATTGACCTTCTCATTTCTTTTCGAGATGAAGATTCGCAAATCAATGGCTGTTTGTTTTTCATGCCGTTGATTTTAGATAAAAAATTAACATTCCAATTGAATCTGATTACATCATCACAGTCCATCGCATGTTCGCTACTTCCAGGCAGGGACTTGTCAATAGTGAAATGCTTTTCCAATATGGTCGCACCATAATTGTACGCAGTTGTCAGCACAGCCATATTCTCATCAGGAACAGTATGATCGGAATATCCGATTTCATAATCCGAGAAATTTTCAGACAAATCCTTAATCATTAACAGATTAGCATCCTCATAAGCTGTTGGAAATGACAATACACAATGAAATATTGCAATGTCAACTGTAGAAACCTCTTCGATTGTACTTACTGCTTCTTTTATCTCACGAATAGTGGAACCGCCTGTAGACAATAAAATAGGTTTATTTTTGCTTGCAACATATTTAATAAAAGGAATATTTGTTAAATCTGAAGATTCAATCTTAAACATGTTCATAAATTCATCCAATAAATCCACAGATTGAAAATCAGACAAAGACATTAAAAATATCATTCCAGTGTCTTTGCAATATTGTGCCAACTTCCTATATTCTTCAATAGAAAAATCAAAAGAGCTTGATTCAAATGATGAAAATTCAACTGCAGTTATCCCACAATCCTTTGCTTCATCAATTACAAACTTAGCCGCATCAATATATGAAATTCCTTCTTGTTTAACAAACTCTGATAAATTATTGTCTATTTCAGCAATCAAAACAGGGTATCTGTTAAATATATTCATATTAGCCTCTGTTTAATTCAAATTTTCTATATTCTTCACGTAAAATTGCCCAAATATTCTCAAAACCATTCTTTAAATCAATGGAAAGCATTTTCTGATTCATTTCTACCCTTAAATCATAATCATTAACGAGATTTACAAATTCATCAATGATTTCCTGCCTTCCCACATTCTCTCCAAGGCCCATATTAATAAATCCATTGTTCGGATTTGCAAACACATGTGTCAATTCCCTTTCATCCTGACACAGGCATATTGTAGGAACGCCCAATGAACAGATGTCATATACTGATCTGTTGGAAGAGGAGAATATCACATCAGCCTGAATCACAAATTCACTGATGTTTGAAACATTCTGATAAATCTGAACTGCCTGATTTGATTCATATTTGGAAATGATTTCCTCCAAACCTCTGTATCCAACTCCAAGAATGACATTGATCCTTCCTTCATAATTAGTGGATAAAATTGAATCAATCACCTTTTCAGTAAGATTATTTGAATCGTTAACTCCAAATGTCACCAGGACATTATTCACTTCAGGAGTGATTGTTTTTTGAGGTTGGGAATAGAATTCATCCTTTAAAATATAATATTTATAATCTGTGAAAACATTCTTATCATTGTTTTCATGTTCATAAAGCTCATCAAAGACGACATCAGCAACTTCACTACCTAATCCAACATCCTCAAAGTTAACTACGAAGTAACCTTCATTTTTAAGGATTGTAATGTATTCTCTAGAAGTGTCTGAAATATCATTGATAACCATTTGAGGAGAATATTCCCTTAAACACTTGATTAAATCATCCTCACCATCATAAACCTTATAAGGATAGTTATTCTCTTCAACCATACTTATTCCCAACGGATGGGATTCATCAATCAGGAACAGAATGTCATGGAAAACCAGCTTTGATACAATTGAGAGGCACCTGTACATATGACCTGTTCCAATCTCATCATAAGCATTCACAACAAGGGCAATCCTTTTCTTTTGCAGGTAGTTTTCAGCAATCCACCAATCTTGGTATGTATCAATATTGACACTCTCTTCCTGAGACAGTTCAATTATATCAATATTGGTTCCTAAACGTGAATTTTCCTTAACAAATGCCCTACGAGTAGCTATAAAAGCACCAGTCTCCTTGAAATCCTTAGGCAAGTCTTCCCAGTTACGCCTTTCAATATAATTCGGGAAATATCTTTGATTTCTCTCATCATATCCCCAGCTCAAGCGCCTATCGTCAACAACAGATATTACACTATCAATTGAAAAGTCCTCAAATTTCTCAATGGCATTATCCAAGGTGGACGGCTTAAGCAACGGAGAAGTCGGTTGAAGTGTGATTACAATATCATACTCATCAAATGCCAATTTTTCCTTTTGAACCATTGCATCGTAAACAACTGGTTCAAGCGGAACCTCATCAGTAGACAACTCTTCAGAGCGCCTAATCACACTGGCCCCCAATTTTTCTGAAAATAATGCGATTTTAGAATCATCAGTAGTTACAACAACATCATCAACATAATTAGATGATTTAGCTATGCCAATTGAATAATAGATTAATGGTTTATTATCCAATAATCTGATATTTTTACGGGGAATTCCTTTTGAACCTCCCCTTGCTGGAATAACTACTAGAATTTTATTATTGTTAAACATGTTTTATCCCTTAAATACAATAAAATTTAATTAATACAATAATAAATATAGTTATAATATATTATTAAATCTTCGGTGTTAATATGAATATGAAAGATATGTCACAAAAGATATTAGGAAAAATTAATGAATTAGCAACCCCCGTTAAAATAATGCACGTTTGCGGTTCACATGAACACACAATCATGGAAAATGGGATAAGAAGTTTACTCCCAGAAGAGGTAGAAATCATTGCAGGCCCAGGTTGTCCTGTATGCGTTGTGCCTTCACGTGAAATCGATGAGGCATTGGAGCTAATAGACAAGGGAGTTACAATAACAACTTTCGGAGACATGTTAAGAGTTCCAGGTTCTGAAAGATCACTTGCAGACGCTAAAGCAGAAGGCGGAGACGTTAGAGTAGTTTATGGAATCAATAGAGCTATAGAAATAGCAGAAAAAGTGGACAATGACGTCGCTTTCATCTCAGCAGGTTTTGAAACAACAGCACCAACCACAGCGGCAGAATTATTAAGAACCCCTCCTGAAAACTTCTCAGTATTATCATGTCACAGATTAATCCCCCCAGCAATCGACTTTTTAATCAATTCCGGAGAAACCAGCTTAAATGCATTAATCCAACCGGGACACGTATGCACAATAATTGGAACCAAACCGTTTGAATACTTCTCAACAGAATACGGAATTCCACAGGCAGTTGCAGGATTCAATCCATTAGACATATTGATGTCTGTCTACATGATTTTAAGACAAATTCATAATGAAACACCGAAAATAGAAAATGAATACAAAAGGGCAGTCCGTGAAGAGGGAAATGTCGTTGCAACAGACATGATTGAGCAAGTGTTCGACGTCGATTCAAGGGAATGGAGAGGATTCCCGAAAATACCTAACTCAATCCTTGAAATCAAGGATGAATTCAGCGAATTCAATGCCCGTGAAAAATATGACATTGAAGTTAAAGACGTTAACGAGGCCCCAAAAGGTTGCATATGTGGACCAATCCTAAGAGGACTTGCAAGGCCTGAAGACTGCAAGCTATTCAGAAAGGCATGCAACCCATTACATCCAATCGGAGCATGTATGGTAAGTAAGGAAGGAACCTGTAACATTGCACACAGATATTCAAGGGGATAAAAATGGCAATCGAAGCAATAGCAGTGGACATTGACGGAACAATCACTGACAATACAAGAAAAATATGCATTTCAGCAATCGAAGCATTGAGAAAAGCAGAAAATGCAGGAATTCCAACAATAATCGTCACAGGAAACGTCGTTAACTATGCCTATGCCGCAGAAGTCCTGATTGGATGCAGTGGAGGAATCGTGTGTGAAAATGGTGGAGTCGTCTTTAAGGAAGGTGAGAACAATAATGCCGTTGAGACCATGGTCGAAAGGGACTTTGTGACTTCAGCCGAAAACCACCTTAAGAAAAAAATGGGCGACCTATTTGACAAGCACGCCTCCCACGACAACATGTACAGACTAACCGAAACAGTGTTTTATAAAACACTTGATAACCAAATCTTAGAAGATGCTTTAAAAGATTTTAAGTATTTGGATCAACTTGAAATTTATGACAGTGGCTTTGCACTACACATCACAGACAAGAGAGTGAATAAGGGAACTTCACTCAGATACCTATGTGAAAGAAACGGAATCAACATGGAAAATGTAATGGCAATAGGAGACAGTCAGAATGATGAAGACTTCCTAAAAGAAGTGGGATATAGGATAGCTGTCGGAAATGCCGAGGATAAATTAAAGGAAATCAGCACATATACCTGTGAAAAGTTCTATGGAGACGGAGTGGCTGAAGCGATAGAGAAATTTGCACTGTAGTGATAATATGATTTATGAAATAGCAGAAGACGTTAAAAAAGCTGTTGAAAACAAATGTGACGCTTACGAAATTTATATTGACGAATCAAAATCAATCGAATTGGATTCCCTTAAAGAGGAACTCAACTTTGCCAAAGAAGAAATTGATTTGGGAGTTGGAATAAGAGTCCTCAAGGATAAAAAGCAAGGTTTTGCATTCACTTCCAATATGGACAAGCTCACAGAAACAGCAACCCAAGCAATTGAAAACACAAAATTGACAAAAGTTGACGAAAACATCACATTTGCAGAAGTTGAGAAAGTCCGTGCCGTCAAGGGTGTTTATGACAACAAGTTCAATGACTTGAGCCTTGACGAGTCTGTCGAGTTTTTAAAGGACACCATTTCAACTGCCAGCGACAGCGGATGTGAAGTGACAGGTTCAGGTTTTAGCGCAAGTGAAGGCAGGTCATTGATTGTAAACTCAAATGGCGTTTCCATTGAAGATGAGGGCACAGGATTCGGTTTGGGATTGTCAGTGACCATCCAAAAAGATGGTGAAATCGCAACAGCATACAATTCACAGTCTTCAAGATTCTTTGACCTTGATGGAGAAAAATTGGCCGAAGACGTTTGCAACCTTGCAAAAAGCTCACTCAACACAAAACCTGTAGAAACCGGAGATTATGATGTTGCTCTTGACTATTATGCAGCAACAGGACTCCTTCAAACATTCATAGGAGCATTCAACGGGGAAAACGTGTTGAGAGGAAGGTCCATCCTAAAAGATAAAATAGGTTCCGAGATTGCAAGCCCAACATTATCCATAATAGATAATCCATTGCTTGAGAAGGGAATGTACACCGCAAAATGCGATGGTGAGGGAAGCGTATCACGCAAAACCGATTTGATTGAAAATGGTGTTTTAAGCTCATTCATTTATGATTTATACAATGCAAACAAGATTGGTGAAAAAACCACATCAAACGGCCTTAGGGGCAGCTATCTGACAACTCCAATGATTTCACCGACAAACCTAGAATTCAAGTTTAGTGAAATGAAAGATTTGAGTGAAATCAAGAGAGGCGTTTTAACAACAAGCGTTTTAGGAGCACACACTGCAAATCCTATTTCAGGAGATTTCTCTGTTGAAGCAAGCAATGCATTTAAAATTGAGAATGGTGAGTTGACTGACCCGATTAACAAGGCAATGATTTCCGGAAACATATTTGAAATAATGGAAACAGTTGAAGGATTGAAATCCGAAATCAAGCAATACGGTTCATACATCCTCCCTAAACTGTTAGTGCATGATTTAAGAGTTGTCGGACAATGAATAGAAAACTAAAAGAGCTAATTTCACTTCCAAATGAGGAAGCAAGTCCTGAAGATGACGAATTATTAGTCGAAGAGCTTAAAAAAGCTCAGTTAATAATGCCCATTGAAGTCATCTCACATGATGATGACGATTTTAATTTCAAACCTGTGAAAATTGGAGATGATGATAAAAACGAGTTTATAGCATTATTTACAGATGAAGATGAACTCATTAAAGCCAATGTTGAATTTAGCGTGATTAACATCTCCACCAAAAATCTAGCCGAAATGATAAAGGACACAGGTGATGAATACTACGGCATTGCAATTAATACATTTAGCAAATATTCACTGGCCATTCCGCTAAGTGAATTTTTAAACTTATTTTAAAAAAAAAGAGTTTTGAGAAAAATTACATTTTTCTTAATTTTTCTCTATATCTGTTGATTGTATCGTCTTTATAATCGATTTTGAGATAATCCTCAGTCAATTGTTTATTATTCTCAAAATTCTTAATTTTTTGATTCAAGATATTGTCGATTTCCTTATCCAATTTTTTAATTCGATTGTCGTAGGAATTTTCAGACTTTCTCATGTTTATGTTTGTTCTGCGAGATAATCTTCTAATTTCCTCTTCCATATCGATTTCATCTTTTTTAGGCATAAGACCACCTACATTTCAATGATTGGCAATTGAATTTCAGTTATATACTCATCCTCATTGTCACAGTTATAAACGCCTTTAATCAAGACTTCTTTAGGAGAACCGATAATATCATAATGATTTTCTTGAGCAATCTCAACTAATTCAGCATAAGTATCCATAATATTTTCAGGAGATCCATAATGAGTGCCCGCCAGAACCTTGTTCTCAATCATGTCAACAACACGAATCCTGTCGGTTTCATCCGGATTGTCTTTTACAGGAATGCTTACATCGTAAACCACATCACCCTGATTTACTTCATGCCTTGGTGAGAAATACACAATGAATGGTTCACCATCAGTTTTGATATCTTCTGTATCAACCCAATCCATCAATATGGAAAAGAACACTCCCATATCTGATTTTGGAGTTTTACAATTGATAACCGCTAATTTTTGTTCTGGAATTACTTTCACTTCATAATCCATAATTACACCTTACTTAAAATTTTAATATTAATTGAATAAATAAACTTCTACTTCTTCGCCTTCATCCACAAGCTCAACCAGTTTTGGAATTTTCACATAACCATCTGCTGTTGAGAGTGAGAAAATTGCTCCTGAATCCTTGAATATAGGTTGGACTTTATCTCCATCGACTCTGACCAATTGATATTGCATCCTTCCGACCTGTGAGTGAATTCTTTTTGTGATTTTGCCTTTAACAGTTTCCATCTCAAAGTCCTTATCGATTCCTGCAAGCCTGGTTAATGGCTCTGCAACAAATGCATTGAATATCATCAAAGCAGAAACTGGATTTCCAGGAAGCCCTATGACCATTTTGCCGTCAATGACCCCCACGATTGTCGGTTTTCCAGGCTGAACTGAAATTCCATGAATGTGAACCTCTCCAAGCTCGTCAAGAACATGCTTCAAGACATCCCCAAGACCTGCGGAAGTTCCTCCTGAACAGAAAAGTATGTCAACATCTTTTAGGGAACTTGTGATTTTTTCCTTGACCTCATCATAGTTGTCTCTCATGATGCCCAAGAATTTTGCATCTGCGCCACAGGAAACTGCATCGTTTTTAATCATTCCTCCATTTACATCATAGATTTTTCCATATTCAAGCTCTTCACCTTGAAGAGTAATCTCATTACCTGATGAGACTATACCAACACTCGGTTTTTTGTAAACTTCAATGGTTTCAAATCCTTGAGACAGCAAGACCCCAATCTTACCAGGATTTAAGAAGTCCCCTTTCTTAAGAATCAAATTGCCCTCTTCAATGTCAGAACCCTTTTTGGCAACATCTTGGGTTGGAGTAACGGTTGTCAACAGATTGACTTTACCATCATCCTTTTCAGCATATTCAACCATCAAGACCGCATCTGCTCCCTCAGGCATTGCAGCGCCTGTACTGATTTCAATACATTTTCCAGCTCCCACCTTCTTGTCAGTGGTTGCACCGGCTTCGAGAAAATCAATTACATCCAAGGTATTTGGTGATTCCTCTGAAGCCCCAAAGCTGTCGCTTGAAAGAATTGCAAAACCGTCCTTCAATGCCTTATCAAAAGGAGGAAAGTCCATTCTGGAATAAACATCCTCAAACAATACCCTTCCGTAAGCTTCACTGACCAAAATCTCCTCGCTTTCAGGCTTTAAGTTCTCATCAAATAACTTCTGAATGATATCAATAGCTTCATCACATTCCTTAATTTTTAAAAATTCAGTTCCCATTTTAATCACATTTGGTAAAAATCCAATAAATTAATATATAATATATTAATATAAATATAAATAATTTAATCTTATCGATAAATTTTATTATAATTTTGGAGGAGAGTATTTGTCTAGACCTAATAATAACAACCAACAAGAGTACAGAAGAGTAAGGACTCCTAAAAAAGGAGAAATACCTGGAGTAGTTGAACAGATTATGGGACACGGAAAACTAAAAGTCCGTTGTGCTGATGGAAACATAAGAATGACCAGAATCCCTGGAAAAATGAAAAAACGTATTTGGATTCGTGAAGGAGACGTAATCCTTGTAAAACCATGGGATTTCCAATCCGATGAAAAAGCGGATGTAATTTGGAGATACACAAAAACAGAGTCCAACTGGCTCGAAAGAAAAGGCTACTTAAAAATGTAGTCTAACTACTTATTTTTTTGATTTTAATGGATCCTAAAGTAGCTAAAGCCGATAAAAAACATGCCAAGATTCATTCCGAAAAAAGAAGGAAAGATAATTCTGAGAGAAAAACCGGAAATGAAATCTTCGACAAAATAACATTAGAAACATTATACAAATTAGCTAATCAGGGCCATATTGACATTCTAAATGGTGCAATCAGTACCGGCAAGGAAGCAAATGTTCTGACTGGAATAACCGATGATGAAAAGTTCGTTGCAGTTAAAATCTATAGGATTGCAACATCTGATTTTAAGAAAATGGATTACTATTTGAAAGGCGATCCGAGATTTAATGTCAAAACCAAGAACAAGAGAAAAATTATTTACTCATGGGTTACTAAAGAGTTTAAGAATTTGACAAGATTATATGCAGCAGGAGTCAATGTTCCAGAACCAATAACCAGTGCAAACAATGTATTGCTGATTGAATTCATTGGTGATGAAGATGGAAACCCTGCACAACCCGTTAAAAACCAGCCACCGGAAAATCCTGATGAATTCTGGAACCTACTGATGGTTGAGCTTAAAAAATTCGTCAATGAGGCAAAGCTTGTTCACGGAGACCTTTCCAATTACAATATTTTAAATTTAAATGAAAAGCCTGTGATAATTGACGTTTCACAATCCGTTGTTTTGGACAATCCAATTTCTAAAGAATTACTTGAAAGGGACATCAACACACTTGTTCGTGAATACACCAAACTTGGTGTTGAAACCAGTTTTGAAGAAGTTTGGGAGTATGTGAATCCTAAGTTTTAATTTATTCCACTTATTTAAATAAATCTGCATATTTGATTTTATCTGGAATTGCACAATCCTCCAATCTAAGAATATCTTTTGAAAATAATGATTTCACTTCTTTTGCAAATGGAAAATACAAATCAGGATGACGACAATGTCCCTTTATATAAAAAATTGAATCATTATCAAAAATTAACTCAATACTCCATCGATAACCATCACAGAAAACCCCAAGTTCATTATACACATTACTCCATTGTTTCAATTCAGCCCATTTATAAATCTCATATTTAGTAATTAAATCCAAAAATTCATCCAAAACATCTCGAGACACATCATTACATAAAATTGAATTTTTACCTAAAATACTACACTTAATGAAGTCAATTATGAAAAATGAGGAACTAGAATCGTCAATAATATGGGGCGCATTATAAACAAATTTAAATGATTTCAATTTTAATTTATTCCCATTATCAAAGATACCATCATCCCTAAATTCATAATTTAAATTATTTAGCCATTTTTTAGAATCATTTATATTTAAAATATCATATCCTACTAAATCCATTAAAACCTCAGCAAACTCATACCAAAAACTTGGAAAACACCATTGAACATTATATTCCTTGGTAAAATCTTCAAAATAACATATGAAAGTCCACTGATTTGAAAAAATAACATCATTATGCAATATGATTTTCAATGTATGGAAATAATATTCAGAATCTAATGTGGGTTCAAAGTACTTTAAAACATGACATTCAATATTTTGCAGTTCTTCAATGAAATTAAACTCATCAATCGAATTAAGGAAATTGGTTACTTCTTTATCAGACAAATGAATCTTATCTTTAAACATTAAATCAAATGTTGGATTATAATATGCCTCATTATTCCTAAAATCTATAACAAAATTAGAGTTACTTTCTCTACTTGTGTGGAATATTTCTAATTTTAATAAATTAGCAGCTAACACGAAAAACCACTCCACAATCCATACTACAACAATTTAAACTATATTTTAAACGAAATTTTTAAATTATAGCAATTTTTCCAAATATTCCTTAAGTTCTGGAAGCTCCACTTTCATAGTTTCCCAAACCAAATGCTCAATAACATTTTCATAATCATGAGCATGAATATTCCTCATTGCCTTTAAACTATTCCAAGCAATATCTGGATACTGGTCTTTAAACTCATCGGACAATCTTCCAATATACTCTCCAATTTGAATAATGTTAAAAGCACATGCTCTTTGGTAATGGTCATTGGCCAAATATTCATTAAAATCATCACCAAAATACTCAATGTCACTTGCTGTCGCTTCACAGTATTCTATGATTTTCTTAATATGTTTTCATCTTTAGCGTTCATAGATTATAACCACATCTTTTTTGATTTTATTTAAAAATTCCTTATTATGACTGCATGATGAAACCAAATCCACATGGCATTTGAATTCATCTTCCAAGTCCTGAACAAAAGACATATACTTAATTAAAGAAGTCACATCCCCATCATCCATGATGAAATCCAAATCACTGTCATCACTTGCCTCATTTCTAGCATAAGATCCAAAAAGACATAACCTATTAACCCCATGTTTAATGGCTATTGGAATGGTTCTTTTTGTGATTTCTTCAATTGTAAATATCATTAAAAACACCTAATGAAAATTAATCTGATTAATATTTACTTTTAATTTTATATTAAATAAATATTTTTTTATGCACAAAGTTAATTAAACAAATAATCCAAACTTTATTCAGACAAATGTTACAGAAAGTATTAGTAAAACATCTTTCTTACAGAATATGTCAGCCCTAAGTTTTAGGATTATTTGCGAATTAATACTCATT
>NZ_JAGAXX010000059.1 GCF_017940815.1 Methanobrevibacter sp. | reverse complement strand
TAAAAAGAACACAAACAGAAGCAAAATTACTCGCAATATCACACAATTTAAAACGAATATACAATGAAACAATACAAAATGAGCTCATACACCATGAAAACAAACAAAATACCTAAAAATAATAATAAATTCAAAAAAAAAATTTTTAAAAAAATAATTAATTTTGAGTCGTCCTCAAAAAAGAAAAAAAGTAGTTATAATCAACCAGTGGTAGTTTCAACATCGGAACTGCCACTAGAAGAACTTCCACCAGATGAACTAGAACCATCATCAGAAGAACTTTTACCAGAACTTCCACCAGATGAACTAGAACCATCATCAGAAGAACTTTTACCAGAACTGGAATCCTTATTATGATCAGAACTACTTGAGTCGTCGGTAGTTGTTTCTACTTTTGATGAAGAATCATCGCTGCTGGAGTGATCATTGGAACTTTGATAGCTATGGCTACTGCTTCCAATTGAATCATCATCAGTAATAGCTGAAAGATTATCCAATATTCCTCCGCCAGATTCACTTTCATTAGGTATAATTGATATTGGTCCTGTCATAGATGCAAAAACGCTTGCAAGACAAAATGCAAGAACGGCAACTATAAAAATAACCAAAACTGTAGCTGATCTACTTGCCAAATTTAACACCTTATAAAATTTATTAAAGTTAATATGTCTGATAAAATATATAAATATATTGATAACAATGAAAACGATTAAAAAACCAGTCCAAGTGGAAATAAATGTCAAAAAATCTCAATTCATATGCTCATTATTTCCAACAAAAAACAAAAAGGAATCAAAGGAAATCATCCAAAAATTAAACCAACAGTATAGCGATGCCACCCACAACTGCACCGCTTATATCGTAGGGGATGGAGAGGGCTTTGACGATGACGGGGAACCTGGCGGAACAGCCGGAAAACCTATGATAAATGTCTTGAGAAAAAATGAGATTCACAATGTGACTGCGGTCGTTACAAGATACTTCGGAGGAATAAAGCTTGGTGCCGGAGGACTTGTAAGGGCATATTCAAAATCAGTGATGGAGGCAATTGGTGAAGCTGAAATCGTTGAGATTGAAGAGTATGACGTTTATGAGCTTACCTTTGAATACTCAGACATAAAAACTGTTGATGGGGAAGTCAGAAACAACAATCTTGAAGCAATTGATAAAGAGTATTCGGATAAAGTGAGCTATCAGGTCGTGTCAAGAGACAATAGAAACATAGAGCAGATCTTTGAAAAATACTCTGGAAAAATAAAAGTTAGTTTTAAAAATAAGCAGTTTTTAGAAAAAATATAAAAAGAAGAACTTATTGTTCTTCAAAATTAGCTGCAGGTACGCCACAAACTGGACATACGTAATCTTCTGGTAATTCGTCTTCATCTAAAACGAATCCACAAACCTTACAAACGTAAGCCATTTAAAACACCTATTCTACTTTTTCGAACATGTCAGCGGTTGCGCCACACATAGGACATTTGTAGTCTTCTGGGAGTTCTTCGAATTCTTCAGTTACGTATCCGCATAATTTACATTTAAATTTTGCCATCTTTAACAATCTCCTTAAAAAATTTTTTAAGTTTATAATACTATTATATATGTTAGTAATATATAAAACTAATTAATTTTTTCAAACATTCCCTTTGCCATTCTGCATTTAGGGCATTTGAATGAGCTTGGCAAATCCTCGAATTTGGTTCCAGCAGGAATGTTCAAGCCTTCTTCATAATTGTCTTCATCTAACACATATCCACAAATTTTACATTTGTATTGAGCCATAGTTTAATCTCCATAGTATATAATCTTTAGGTAACCGTTTAGAATCTGTTTGGAACTTTCAAGTGATCTGGAAGTGGCTTGATACGTGCAGGTGTTCCTATTGCCAAATAGAATGGTGGAACGGAATGTATCACAATAGCTCCAGCAGCAACAATTGAACCTTCACCAACTTCAACATTAGACAGGAATGTTGTGTTACCTCCAATTGAAGCTCCACGCCTTACTTTTGGTCCTTGAAGTTCATAGTTGATCCTCACAGGATACTTATCATTGGTAAAACAAGCGCAAGGTCCAATAAACACGTTATCCTCAATTACAGAATTGGTCGGAATGTACACATTAGATTGGATGCTGACGTCATTTCCGATGATTACATCACCTTCAATAACAGTATTAGTTCCTATTAGAACATCATCCCCTATGTTGGTGTTTTCACGAATCACCACATTGTGTCCAGTCCTGAAATTGTCCCCTATGACCACATCGTTGTAGATGATTGAATTTGAACGGATAGTGTAATTCTTACCAATTACAGGAGGCCTTGAGCCTGGCTTGTATTCCACACCGAACTGTATGTTTTGATCAGGAGGGAAGTTCAATTCTGGTTTGGTATAATCCGGTTGGATAGATTCTCTTTCACTTTGATGCTGTACGTAGATTACTTCATCCTGTTCGTATGGAGTTTCCTCTTGATATACGGTTCTCTGTACCTGGTTAGGCCTAGGTAACCTGCTGTACATGATATCGTCAATTGACCTAGCAGGTTCTTCACGAGCATAATACTGATTATCACTCTGTTGAGCATATGATTTTTCTCGACGTTTTGGTTGCCTATCATCAAGAGTTTGTGAAAATCTAACCATATTATCAAACCTTCATTTAATTAAATTTAATTAGTTAATGTGTTTATTTATGTGATTCATTAGTATATATACTAGATGGTTTAAAAAAGTAAATTCTTGAAACATTCAAAAGGCAATGTAAAAAAAATAAAAAAAAGAAAACTTAAATAATCACTAAAGCAACCAAAATGACAACCAAAACCAAAATGACAATGTTAGACCACCATGAATCATTGTTGTCGGGAGCGTCTAAAACTGTTGCATTGTTTGAAGTCTCATTTGAAGTCGAATTATTAGTTGAATTATTCAACATAGGGTTGAAAAAATTATTTAAGTTTGAATAGAAATATGGGCTTTCATTAAATGAATCCTCAATATCGCTAGCGCTTCCACAAGCCATTCCGGATTCCATGAGGTATGCAATTTTTGGATGGAAATTGTAAAACTCATCGCTTTCGTTCCATGTGTAGTTTGCACTAACATTTCCATAATTGTTTAAATAATAAATTATCAAGAATTTAAGGTATGCTGTCTCATTTTCCTTTAGATCATAATCCCCAAATGTAGAGGTTATTGACTCATATATTTTTACATAAGTATTATAACCTTCCGCACTTTCGTTTAAAGTGTAATTTGAAGGATCAGCAAGATATATTTGATATTCATTTAGGAAGTCTTCGGATTCTGTCCAGTCTTCATCTGTGACGTTTCCATATTTATCCAAGTAAAGGAGAATTTTCATTTCGAGATAATCGTAATCGGTGTAATCGAAATCTGATTCGTCGAAATCATCATCCCAATCCTCATCATCAGAATCATCCAAATCATCGTCGTCATCCAAATCCTCATCTAAATCCTCATCATCAGAATCATCATCAGAGCCATCGTCCAAATCTTCATCCAAATCAAAATCATTATCTTGACTATCATCTATTGCAGAATCAGAACTGTCTGTAGCAGAGATTGATCCTACAGTAATTATCAGAAGTAACAGAATTATTGAAATTTTAAAAATGCTTTTAAAATATCTCAATTTAAATTCACCTCCATCATATAAAATATGGTTATTATCATATATAAATGACATCAATTAACATGATGAAAGCTTAAAAAAAGAAAGGGATTTAAATCCCATTAACAAAGGATTTAATCCAGTCAAACAATCCGTCAAGTGAAAATCCACCTGTTGAATTGCCGTTATTTAAAAAACCGCTAACTTTATCTTTGTAGTAGTTAACGTCACCTTGAACGTTTTGTACTTGTTCAATACTGTCAGCCAAGTTTTCAATATCATTGTTGGTTATGTTAATGTTGTTGTTTTGAACATAATTGTTGATGATATTCACGATTGTATTGTGGTCTGTCACATTTTCACTTGAAACTTGGTCTTTTACATCATTCACCAATTGTGATAGGCTGTCAGCATCCACACCTGAGTTTTCGACTATTTTTGATTCAGTGTAGATTTCATTGTTTGCCGCTTCTTTTACATTGTCAGGAATTGCAACATCTGTTGCTGCCTCATAAGCATTCATTATTCCTGCAAGAGCAGATTCGCCAGTTGCAGTCACAGGACTTGTCACATAGACGTGTCCGCTAGTGATACCTGCAGATTTCAATGCTGAAATGTACATGTCCCCAGTTATTGTAGTGATTTTTGACTTGTCAACGCTTACCTGAAGATTGTCGTTGTCATTAAGGTCTAAAAGCGCTGATGAGTATATTTGACTTGAGGAGTATGTCTTACCAGTGATTCCGCTTGATATTTGATTTACTTGATCAGCGGTGATTACTTTTGAATTAACATCACCTAAATTTACATTTGATTGACTTGTGAAAAATGAATCAACAATTGATTTATAATTGCTGTTTGCATTTGTACTTTCACCATATGTTATTACAAGATTGGAATCGGTTGCAAATCCGGTTGGAATTAACATTCCCACAAGGATTAATGCTAATATTGCGATAGTAATTTTTCTCATTATTTTCACCTCACTGAATTCCTATTTTAAGTTAGTCAAAGTAGTATTTAAATGTTATAGTTTTAACTGAACAGTGCATCATTTTCACTAACAATTATCTACTTATTTAAAATGCCAAATTATCCCAAAATTTAAAACAAAATAAATAACATATAATAATATAATTGACTACATCACATTAAGAAAAAAACTTGATGTAAAAAAATTGCACAGCATCCGTAAATATATCAAAAGCAGAAAGGAGATAATATGAGAAACATTATTGTTATTGAGTGCATATCCACTGGAAAAAATTACATAGGAGACATAATCAATAGGGGTTATAATCCCATTGTACTGCATTTAAAAGATTCAGAAACCGAAGAAGGAAAAAAATTTGGAGAACATGTCCTAGATGAATATGAAAAGATCCCATATGAATTTGACATGATTTACGAAAAGGACACCTTTGAAGAAACCCTTGAAGAGATAAGAAAGTTCGATCCTCTCCTGGTTGTTCCAGGTAATGAAAGGGGAGTTATTCTTGCCGCCAAATTGACCCATGAATTAGGCCTTTTAGGCAACTCAATCGAAAACCTTGATGCAATGACTTTAAAAGATGAAATGCACAACAGATTAGCTGAAAGAGGACTTCGTTCTATAAGAGGAAAAGTTGTTCATAATCTAGATGAAGCATTGGAATTCTATGATGATGAAAACCTAAGTGAAGTTGTTATAAAACCTCCCTACAGTTGCGGTTCAACAGGAGTGCGCATTTGTGAAAATAGGGAAGAAATGATTGAATTCGTTAAACAAATGTTTGAAGATGTCAATCATTATGGGGATGAGATAGAGGAACTCCTAGTTCAAGAAAAAATAAATGGTACCGAATATATCGTCAATACCGTATCCAATAAGGGAACTCATAGAGTTACCCTAATCTGGAAGTACAACAAGATCAAAACATCAGATGGAGCAATCGTTTACGACTCATGTGAAACAGTGAATGAATTGGGTCTCGGTGAAGCTGAAATGGTAGAATATGCTTACAAGGTAGCTGATGCACTGGAAATTCAATATGGGCCTGTTCATGGTGAATATATGATTGATGAAGATGGTCCTGTTTTAATTGAGGTCAATTGTCGCCCATGCGGTGGAGGAATGCCTGCTGAATTTTTAGACAGGATTTCCGGCCAGCATGAAACAGACAGCATTCTTGATTCCTATTTAAAACCAGAATCTTTCTTTGACAAGGTACAAAGGAAATATAAATTATACGCTCACGGTACCTTGAAATTCTTCATAACTCCTACAAACAGGATTGTGCGCTCATCTCCTATAGTGAACATCAATAACAAGTTAAAATCATTTTACGACAGCACCCTGATCGATACAACTTACCAAGACATGTTTTTCAAAAAAACTGACGACCTGGACACAGCTGCAGGATATGTATTTTTGCTTAATGAAGACAAATCAAAAGTTGACCATGACTTAAACTTCTTAAGAGATGTTGAGAAAAATGCATTTTCATTAATTCTAAGTGAGGATAAGAAATATCCAGAATTAAAAGATCATGAAACTTATTTAAGTGAAATCCTACCACAAGTTAAGCAAATTGAAAAACACTGCACCGGACTTTTCATAACAGATCAATTTAGTGAGGATGTTGAAATATATCAAATTAGCCCTGAAAAAATCAATGATTTAAAAAGCAAGTTCGAGTATGTAATCGTAAATCTGAACAAGAGCCTGATTGACAAAAATGAGGCGGAAAAGGTAAAAATTATCCTTGACTCATTCCAAAAAGTCAAAAGCGGAGGATTCATTTTTGTTCCAAAAAGCACATACGAGTTAATGTCAAGCGGACGTAAGGGTATTGAAGCTTTAATAAAAGTTTTAGATTATAAAATAGAGCTTCCTCCACATTCCATTAGTGACGTCATAATCGCATCAAAAGGAATGTGATTTTAAAAAAAAGGAATAGTGAATAAAATGTCTTATGAGAGAAGATATAACCTATTAAATTCAAAGTTTAAAGAGTTGTTCTTTCCGACACTGCTTGCTGCAATAGCGGGAAATTTTGCAATTCTAGCTGATGCGTTCATAATCAGTGCCCTTTTAGGCCATATGAACCTATCAGTCATTCAAAGTATGGAACCATTGGTCCAATTTATCAACATGATCTACTGGTTGATAGGATTTGGAGGAACTATACTTGCAACCAGCGAAAAAGCAAACTTCAATGATGAAACGGCCAACAATATATTCACTATTTCACTTATAAGCATAATCATAATCTCAGTATTAATCATGGTATTGGGACTGCTGTTTCCAGACACACTCCTTCAGATATTGTGCAATTCCAGTCAGTTAAGACCATTGGTCTTTGAATATCTCAAATACTATCTATTGGCAATACCATTCATCTGCTTTTTCATTGTTTTAGCATATTTTGCCAAAATTGATGATTTTGTCCAACTTCAATTCAGGGCATTTCTTTTAGCAAACGTATTGAACGTGGTATTTGACTTGATATTCATACAATACTTTAATATGGGAGTTAGCGGTGCCGCACTGGCAATGGTAGTGGGATATATCATCGCAACAGTTTACCTTTGCACTTATTTCCTTAACCCTAAACGAACACTGAAACTGACTAAGGTTAAAATCGGAAACTCAATGAGATATTTCTCAAACATATGCAAAACTGGATTTTCCTCATCTTCAATAGCACTGTATCAAGCAATAAAACTGGTAATCGTTAACTTCATAATACTTGAAGTCATGACCCATGTAGACTTGGTTGCATTCAACATGTGCTGCAATACATCATTGTTGGTGAGCATATTCATTTTTGGCACATCACAATCACTTTTACCAATCATAACTGTTTATTTCCAGGAAAAGGACTACAATGGAGTTGAGTATGTTGCAAGAAGATCCTTGAAGATAGTATTGGGATTTGGAATATTTTTCACCGCACTGTTTACAATATTCCCTCAGACAATATTGGTACTATTTTCAGTAAGCAACCCTTCAGACATTCCTACTGTAATGAATGCGGTTAGGATATTCTCATTAAGTCTGTTGGCATATTCAATAAACTTCCTGTACATATTCTACGTTCAATCCATACAGAACATGAAATTAGCAAATATCCTCACACTATTGAACGGATTGATATTCCCAGTTGCATTCGTATTCCTGTTCTCAATCATTTGGAAGGAAAACGGAATATGGTTTGCATTCGTTGTCTCAGAACTAGCAACAATAGCATTCATTTACCTATATTCCATTTATCTGAATAAAAAGACCAATGGAGAATACGAAGGATTCTTCCTAAAGAAACATCACGACGACACTGAAAATATATTGGAATACACCATTAATGCCATTGTAAACGATGCAGTATACTTATCCAGACAGGTTCAAGAGTTTCTGCCTGATGAAAAAGTATCAATATTGGTTAGTTTGGCAATAGAAGAGATGCTCATTTACATTCTGGAAATCAATGACGAATTGGACTGGATTGATGTGATTGTCCGGGACAATGACAACTCCACAATCATTTCCATAAAATATTCAGGAATCGGATACAATCCAAATGTAGACACCAGTTTGGATTCCGACAATATTGATATGTTGATTGGCATTTCAGACAACATTGAATACTCACAGATATTAGGGTTGAATAATACGGTTATTACTATTAAAAAGTAATATATACTATGCATTTAAAAAATAGTAATCTATTTATTAATAGATTACTAAAATACTCTTAATGTATAGTTTTATCATTTGTTTTTTGGCAATTATTGCATCATACTTTATTTATGGTAAGTTTATTGAGAGAATCTCCGGCGTGGACGAGACACGCGAAACCCCTGCATACAAACTGGAGGATGGCGTTGATTACATTCCCCTGTCCAAAATCAAGAATTTCTTAGTTCATTTTTTAAACATTGCAGGTTTGGGGCCTATTTTCGGAGCGATACAAGGAGCATTGTTCGGACCTGCAGCATTCTTATGGATTACTTTAGGTACAATATTCATTGGAGGAATCCATGATTTTTTCTCAGGATATATGTCGATGAGAAATAACGGATTTACAATGCCACACATCATCTCAAAATATCTGGGAACCAAAATCCAAAAGGCCATGGCAGTTCTCATTGTAATTACAGGGATTCTTGTTGCGGCCACTTTCGCAAAGGGAGCTGCTGAATTGCTCAGCAACCTAACCGACATCAACATATTCATTTGGATAATAATCATATTCATTTATTTCTTAATTGCAACAGTATTTCCAATTGATAAGATTATAGGAAATGTATATCCCGTATTTGGAGCATTATTGTTGATTATGGTAGTGATGATGACCGGAGCATTAATATTGAATCCTGCATACACCATCCCAGAGGTTACAACACAAGGATTATACTTAACTGGTCAAAGCATTTTCCCATATCTCTTCGTGACCATCGCATGCGGAGCTATTTCAGGTTTTCATGCATCCCAATCCCCAATCGTTGCAAGATGCATAGAAAATGAAAAAGATGCAAGGCCTGTGTTTTATGGGGCTATGGCATTGGAGGGTTTGGTTGCACTTTGCTGGGCCGCAATTGCAATGGCATTCTTCCACGGTCAGCCACAGCTTGCAGTAATTTACGGTGCTTCACCTTCAGTTGCAGTACATGACATGGCAAGAGCTCTGGTCGGACCTGTCGGATTGGTATTGACCATTATCGGAGTTGTTGTATGCCCAATCACAACAGGAGACACTTCACTTAGAAGTTCAAGAATAACTATTGCTGATGAATTGAATCTCAACCAGGAAAAATTGATTTCTAGACTCAAATTAGCAGTGCCATTGTTTTTAGCATCATTTGGATTGACATTCATTGATTTTGGATTAATTTGGAGATATTTTGCATGGATGCAATTGATAGTGGCCACCATCGTACTATACGCTGCAAGCACATATCTGATTCATAATGAAAAACCATATATCGTTACATTGGTACCGGCAATCATCTGTACACTGATCGCATTCGCATATATTCTGCAGGCTCCGGAAGGTTTGAGGTTGCCTTCAATGATGGCCAATGCAATTTCAGTTATTACAACCATAATTACTATCGCAATATATATTAAAAACACAAATAAAACATGACCATAGAGGTAGTTAATATGCAAAGTAGAATATCAAAAGAACTTAACATGAAATTTACGCCAATAGTATTGCTTAAAAGCGATGAAAAGCCAGAAGACGCAGTTGCTCCTAAAAACAGAGGGGGCTGTGTGATGAGTTTCGTTGCACAGACAATAGCCAAAAGAAAGACAACCTGCTTCGGACGTGAAAACATCACATGTGGAGGAATATCAGTTGGATTCGGATGGGGATCAGGACTTCCAAACGAGGATGCAATCAATTTTCAGGCATCATTCCTATCCTGCGGAGTTGACTCAGCACCTGACAGGGAGGCTTATGAGGCAAGACTGTCCCACATGCCGAAAAACACAAGTGAAATGTTCAGACATGGTGAGAGAATATACGCTGATTTTGAAACCGCAAAAGAGAGCATAAAAAACAGGCCGGTTTATGATGAGGGACAATACGTAATATTCAAGGGATTGGAAAACCTGGAAGACGGCGAGATTCCTGAATCCGTGATATTTACCGTGAATCCTATCGAATTGACCGCAATTCTTCAAATAAATTCATCATTCAGGCTTGAAGGCAATTATGTATTGACTCCACAGGCATCAGCTTGTCAGGCTATTGGATGTTTTACATTCCAGCAGGCTGAAAGCGACAATCCAAAGCCTGTGCTCGGACCGATAGACTTTGCCGGAAGAAGCAAGATGAAACATTTCATACCAAATGACTATCTGACATTATCTGTTCCTTGGGAACTGTTCCTTAAATTGGAGGAAGTGAGTGAAAAAAGCGTTCTTCAGACTGATTTGTGGAAAAGTTTCAAGGATTAACTAAAAAAAATAATTATAAGCTGCCATGAAATATTTAATGAATATAAGTTATTTTTTTAAATATTTCATCAGCTCTTTTTAAGGATTTCAATTCATTTTTACTTGAAGGAGTATTTAATTTTTCAATAAATTTTGCTGCATCTTCTCCTTTTAATGTAGGAGTGGAATTTACTTTACTTGCCATACATAACCTACATATAGATTATGTTATATAAAATAATTTAAATAATTATGTATCTTAATTGAACCTCTCCAGCTTGTAGAAGCTGGAGATTCTTAGG
>NZ_JAGAXX010000058.1 GCF_017940815.1 Methanobrevibacter sp. | reverse complement strand
TGATTCCTATTTAAATTACTGCTCATAATAATTATTATAAGAAAATAACTATTTAAAAATTAATAAAAAAATAGCATACCCAACTTACAATTCATCCACAACTTACAGAAGTTGTGGTATTCTTGCATTATTAAGATAAAAAAATCATATTTTTACAATTGATATTTGGACGACCCACCAAATATACTTTTTTATTGTAAAAAGACATAATTAATACATAGGTGATTAGCTTGTCTAAAAAATGTCCTAAATGTGGAGACGAAATCCCGGATGAGGCAAGGTTCTGCAAAAACTGCGGCCATAAATTCAATGATGAAGGCGCAAGCAGCTACAGCACACTATCAAACGGAAAGATATTCCTCGTTGTGATTGCCATAATAGTAATAATTGGAGCGATACTGCTTTCAGGCGCTTTCAACCATTCCAACGAGACCGGTGATGCCACAAGCGGTTCAGATTCATTGGAGTTTACAATAAGTTCGGTCTACGGAAGCTCCTACTATTACGAGGAGGAAAATGAAACCGACTACACCATAGTGACATCAGCGCTCTTTACAAAGATTCCTTCCGACCTGAACGGGTACATCGTCAAGACAACCTATTTCGACAAGAACAACGACAGGATAGGTCAAAGCACCGAAACATTGTCAAACGTGATATATGATCCAAAAGACATCGATTATGAAATCGCATTCGGATATTACAACTCATACAAGAAGTTTGACCCTGACCACGTTACAGTCGAGATAACAAAAGAAAAAAGCGTCGTGGCAAACGACACATACCAAATCGACAAAAACAAAATTGAATTCTTATGATTTAGGATTTTCCTAAATCACTTCTTATTTTAACCAGCCTTTTATAGAAATCATCGCAGATGAAGTGATTTTCGTAGAGATGATTGCAGACTGCAAGCGACTCCTCCGCAAATCCGGATTCCTTCAATACCTCCGCCTGCATCAGCTGGGATCTCTTGTCGATGTCAAGCAATCTTTTAAAATCATCATTGATGTTTAAGTTGAGCTCATGCTCGCACAGTCCCTGGCCAAAATTGCTGAACTCATTTTTAGAGCTTTTAAAGCAATCGTATGCCCTTTCGAATTCATCAAGCCTTAAAAGCGCCATTCCCTTCTTGTTCAATAGCTTTGACAATATCTTTTCCTTGAACTTTGAAGGGTTCATGAGGGCCTTATCATATGACTCAACGGCCTTTTCGAACTCTCCCTTGGTGAAATGTTCGTCCCCAGCATAGATGTTGAGCTTAAGCTTTGGAAAGTTGCTTCTCTCATCGTTGGAGCTTTTCAAAAGAAGCCTGTAGTAATCGTTGTCAGTAAAATCAGAATCCGCCCTGACCGCTCGCCTGTAATGTCTCAATGCCTTGACGAAATGCCTTTGGCCAAAAAGCGCATGTGACTTTAAAAACAGCGCCTCGCCATGACTCCAATCATAATATAGGACCTCATCAAAGTTAAAAATAGCTTTATGATACTTTTCCCGATTTAGATAATCCAAACCATCATCCAGGATATTTTTGATTTCAATCTCCTTTTCAAGATGATTACATAACCTGCATGGATTTAAATTGCGTTCATCAATTCTTTTTAAAAACGAGTCATCTTTACAAATCCAATAAGTGGACTTGCCATTTATTGAAAACCTTACCTTGCCTTGGCTGGTTTCACATGTCAATTCATCCGGAATGTTTAAGAGAGACATAAATATAATATTTAAATTCCATAAATAAAAAAAGTTTTTGAATATTAAAGGGAATTCCTTAATTCAACAATCCTTTCTAATGGCAACACAACAAGCTCGGAAATTTTTTCATCTGAAAAACCACCATCATCAATAAGCCTGCGGGCAATCTCTTCAGATTTATCAATAATTCCTTCTTCATATCTTTCTTGACCGAATTCCACAACACAATCTATTTTTCCCATATAAACACCTTGAATCTTTTTTCTAACCTCTTCCAACTCATCAAAATATATGTTTGTCAGCATCAGCACCAATCCACAAACAGAATTCTTAATGTCCTCATTGGGAAAGCTGATTCTTGATATCAAATCGGCAGTTTCAAAGAACTGATTAATAATATCTTTTCTATTTGTGGGAAGAATGGGAGTTAAGGCCAACTCTATGAGTTCCCTATCACTAAATGTGTCTTGATTTTTAATTTTTGTTTCAATAGTATATATAATTTGCTTTGAATCCAAATCTTTAAGTGATAGTATTGGGAATTTGAAAATGTCCCAATCGTTGATGCTATACTCAACCATTCCAGACTCGTCAACTGTTGAGACTACAGCAAAGATAATCTGTTTATTATCCTTGTTTTTCTGGAAATCCCAAACACTCACATAAACTTTGAAGCGTTTTTTATCGTCTATATCAAGTTTAGTGCTTTGATATTCCAACATCAAAACCACTTTTCCATCGGAAAATACTGCATCGGGCTTCTTGACTTCCCCCTCAAGAAGCACCAAGTCCCCAGTCAACTCTTCGATTTGGGAATAATCAATTTCAATTTCAAAACCGAATATTTCAAGAAACTTTTTTAGGAAATCTTTTCCAATAACTTTAAATGTAGTATCCTTACCCAATGGCATACTAATCACCAATAGGTAATATATCAATTAAAGTATTAAAAGTTGTTATATTTGATATAAAGTAAATTTAATGAATTAAAAACAATATTAAGAATAAATTATAAGATTTCAATCAAATAACAATATTTCATTGCCTTTCAACCTGACAAGTCAAGCCACAGAACTCACAATTGTCGCAGTTCACAAGATGCTTTGAATAGTCATTGGATGAAATGCACTCGACAACGCTTTCAAGATAGTCATGAGTAAACTCATTAGGTCTGAACTCCTTCTCATACAGCTTTGCCTCATCCAGAACATATAGAATCAGGTTTTCTACCTCAACGTCCATCCTCTCCTTAAGTGCAATTGCATAATAGCTGAGAAGATCCATATAGAATGAGTGGTAATTTCTCATGGAGTCCCTTGTCCTTATGAAGTGAACAAGGCTCACACCGTCGCCGTCACGGACAATAAGGTCTATGACACCGTTAATGTCATATCCTGCAACCTCAAGGCTTACGTTGAATGCGGTTTCAACTACATCGAAGTTCTTTCCGTAGTCGTTCCAGTACTCGGTGAAATTGTTGAAAAGCTCCGTAAGCGCCTTTTCGCCTGAAGAGAATGAGTATGAGCGTATCACCTCAGACACCAAGTACTCTATGCTTTCCCTGTCCCAGTCTGTCATGAACTTGTCATTGTGAAGCCTGTTTATGACCACACGCAGCTTTGAGTCTATGAACTTGTTGATGTTTTTCGGGTTCTTGAACTTCAGGTTGTTTTCAAGGTTGTACTTGAGGGGACACACGAGATAATCATCGAGAACGCTTTCAAACTCAATCTGGTTGAAGAGGTTTGTGTCTGCAATCATGTGTGATGTCACCTTTTTCATGTCAATGACATCGCTCGGCTCAATCTTTACAAGGTCGTCCTCATAACCCTTAAGGACGCCAGGTATGAATATTCCGGCACGGGGCAGCACCACTGAGAGTATAAGCAGCTCTTCGGCACGGGTGTTTGCAACATAGACCACCCTTTCCTCTTCCCTGTTGAACTCCTGAGCCTCCAGGTCCTCTGAAATCTTGTACTTCAAAAACCTGTTCGGTGTCGGATAGACGGGATTGTTGTTGAATATATGGTCCTTCCTTTGCTTTGAGAATGTCAATGGGAAGCTTCTGTCCTTGATGGAAGCGGTGATTACAACAGGATATTCAAGCCCCTTGGCCTTGTGGACGGTCATTATGTGGACCTTCTGCGAGTTGTCCTCCTCCTCATTGATCGGGCAGGAGTAGTACTTGAGAGAACGGTAGAGATAGTTGAAAAGTCCAATCAGGTCGTATTTGCCCATGATGTTTTCATAGTCTGATATTATCTCGGATATCAGCGCAAGGTTGAGTGACGCCTTTTTGGCATCAAAGTCCTTTCTTGAGAGAAGCTCGTCGCTGTATCCGGTAATCTTGAGCAGTTCATAGAATATCTGAAGGGAGGTCATTCTAACTTCCGCCAATGATGATTTAAGCTCATTTAAATCCTCGAAAAAGTCAAGGTCATGCTCATCAGTTATTCCAATGCCCATAAGCTCATCCCTGGAATAGTTGCTGATGTCAATGCTTCCCACACGGGCGAACATCTCATCCAGAACGTCATCTGCATAGTCACGAACGACATCCATTATTGACTTGGACTTCAAAGTGGAATCCAACGCCTCATAGTTGTTCTTGATTCTAACAACATTCGCATGGTATTTTGACTCTATGTCATTTAAAATGTCCATTGTCCTGGCGGAGAGCTTGAACACCTTGCTTGCCTCATAGTACTTGTCTGTGAATGACGAGAGGTTAATCCATTGGCCTCCGTCACCGTAGTATGCGATTCTTGTGGGGTCAAATGGCAGCATGTACCATAGAAGGGCAAGCATCGCCTTGACCTCATCCTGATAGATCAAATCGTCAATTCCCTTGAGGTAATATGGAATGTCCTGGCGGTCAAACTCGTCAAGAATGTCCTTTTTGTCCTTGTGGCTTCTGAAAAGCACACAGACATCACTGTATTTTGATATCTTTCCGGAATCCTTCAGGTTCTTGATAATGTATGCGATTCCCTTGTATTCCTCGTCAGACCCGTGGTTTTCCAGAAGATAGACCGGCATCTTGGACTCGTTTACTGTCCTCAGGTCCTTTTTGGCCTCCCGCTTTTCGCGTATGAACTTCTCGTTGAAGTCGACGATTTCGGCGGTTGAGCGGTAGTTGTTGACCAGTACCTTGTTTTCGAACTCGTCGCTTTTGGCATAGTCGTTGAAGAACTTCGGATTTGCCGCCCTGAACGAGTATATGCTCTGGTCGGCATCCCCAACGACGGTGTATGTGTCTGACTTGCCTTTCAATCTCTCGAATATCTGCATCTGAACGGCATCGGTGTCCTGGAACTCGTCAATGAGTATGTTTGTGTACTGGACCCTCTTCAGGTTGTCGTCATCTGATAGTATTTCCAATGCCTTGATTAGAAGGTAATTCTGGTCACATACATGCTCCCTTTCCATCAAATCTATCCAGTCATTGTAGGACTTTGCAATCTGGAGATACCTTGCCTTGTAGACGTCACATTGGAAATGATGCTGCTTTATCTCCTTTTTGGAAGGGTACATGTTCTCCCCATGTGAGGCGTAGTAATCCCCAATATATTCAAGATACTCCCCTGAAGGCTGGAATTTTGATTCGATATAATCTATAAGTCCTTCTGAGTCGACCTCAAAGAGGGCATACTCGTCATACTTCTTCAGGACCTGTCCTGACTCGTAGTTTCTAAGGAATGCGGGGCCCTTGAATCCGAGCTCATGCTTGTGCTTGTTGAAAAACAGGTTTCGCTCGGACTCCCTTTTTAGAAGGTTGTAGGGAATGTCTGAGAACTCCTGAAGGATTGCCCTGCAGAAGCTGTGTATTGTGCTTATCCTCATCTGGCTAATTGTGTTCAATTCAAGCTTTGTATCCTTCTTGAACCTTTCGCGAAGCTCCTCGGCCGCCTTGTTGGTGAAAGTGATGACCAGTATGCTTTCGGCGTCAACGCCTTCGCTTATCAAATGGCATACCCTTTCAATAATCACGCGGGTCTTTCCGGCACCGGGGCCTGCATTTATCACCAGCGGCTTTTCCGTGTACTTGACTGCCCTTTCCTGATGCTCGTCCAGCTCGACGTCGGGAGGAATTTCCCTTATCTTGCAGTAGTCGATCTTTTTTACGGCCTCAAAGTTCAATTGGCGATTAAGGGGATTTCCCTCACTGTCGAAAAGCCTCAATGTCAATATGTGATTCTTGATGAACTCGTTGATGTTTCCCTCGATGAAATCAAGAACATTTCGCTTGTCCTCGGCACCAAGGTCCTCAAGCTGTATAAGTTCATCACCCTCAAGGCCCACAAGCCGAGGCGCTATTGAGTTCACATTCAGGTTGTTGATGATGAGGTATATGTCGTCATTTGTGATTTTCGGGTTGTGGCCCAGAAACGTGAAGTCATACTCGTAGTCAACCTTCAAAAATTGCTCAATTGGTTCAAAGTAATCTTCATAGATATATGTGAACAATATTTTATGGACACTTTTCATTTCCCTTTCAGATAATGTAAGAGAGCTATCATTAAATACATCGATAGTGAGCACTAGGTTCCTATCCGTTTGCTTGCAAAACAAATCAAGGATGGCTTTGGCTGTTGCCATTGCAAGATGATATTTGCGAACAACAATCAGCTTTTCCATGACCTCGCAAAGGTCATATAAATTCCTATATTTACTTTTAAGAAAAGTAAAAACGCTACTCTCTCTCATTATACTCATTAAATCGTTTGGTTAAAAAAACACCATCAACCCATTCGGGCTGAATCATTCCACGGGAAATCTCCTCTTTGATTTGGGAAACAATTGCATTTCCCTCCTGTCTGGTCAGGCCCTTGGACTTGACAAAGTGGGAAAACGAATCGCCGCTTCCCTCAACATAATATTCGAGATTTGACAATGCTTTGGCCTTTTTGGCCTCACTCTTGCGCATGCACTGGACAAAAAACTCATGCTTGATGCCCTTCTTGAATTCCACGGCATCTATAATCTTTCCCCTTATATTTAAAACTATATTGACAATGTCCCTGTCAACCAGTATGGGATAGTCCCTTTTGGCCTTCTCTATGATTAACGTATCATATGCATTGCCGACAATCCTGTCCAGGTCCCTGAAATATGAGCCCTGCTTGACCGCATTTGCAAAATAGTAGTCAAGGTAACGCTTGATTTCAAAGTCGGTGATGTTGTCCTCCATGATCTTGGCCTCGACCTTGGAATGGATGAGGCGGATTTCATTTGGGCTCAGGTCATATGCCTTGAGAAACCTGTCGTAATAGTCGCCTTCGGGACTGATTAAATCAGAGAGATATTCAAGCTTGGATTCCTTTTCAAGCTCAATGACCTTTCTTTTGAAATAGTCCTCCAAAGTGGAAACCAGATTATCGACTATGACCCTGTTTGAATCGATGTCGCTTTTCAAATCTGCAATTATGACCTCGCAATCGTTAAGGCTCAATCCATATGAGTAGAGCAGATAATTGAAAAATGGAGTGTCATAGTCCCCAATAAGTTCATCCAACCTTGAAATTGTAACTTCGTTAATCATTATAAGTTTGTATTTGTTTTAGATAGATTAAAAAACTTTTTAAAAATAGCATATTATTACTGTTTAACCGGGGAAAAATTTTAAAATAGGAGTTGTAAAAACAAAGGTGAACAAAATGATTATATCAAAAACCCCAGTTAAACAGCTGTCATCGTGAAAAAAATCAAGGATCAGTTTAAATCCTCGATTTCTGTGTCCTTCCATGGAAACTTGTTCATGTGGGCAAGCATCCTGAGCTCATCGATGCTTGAGGCTTTTAAAACCACCTGCCTTCCATGGACGGAGAAAATGTAAATGTAATCCTCATCCTGCCTAAAGACATTCATGTGAGGTGTCGTGAAATCTCCAAGGGAATTCTCCTCGAGATTGCATCCGCACCGCCAGCAATAGGTGAAGCTTTCATTAATGCTCCTGCTGCAGTTAGGACATGTTCTCATTGTTGCCTCCTGCTATTTGAGGACGTGAAACCTCTTTGATTATCTCAAAACAACTTGAATCCATATGATCCCTCCTAAAATATTGAATAGTTCACTGCATAACCCATTTTCAAACCCTTGTAGAACCACTCAAGGGAACTTATCAGGTGCTCAGGCAAATCGAAGACCCTTGTGATGAATGCAGGGAAGGACTTCTTCTTCCAGATGCTGTAGACAGTCTTGAACTTGGAGAGCTGGTCATAGTATACGAATCTCCTTCGCCTGCTTTGCATGTGAAGCTCCTCCGATTGCATGTCGAAATTCATCTTTATGTCCAGTCTCAGCCTGTTTGTCTCGTCATAAATGTCCAGGTTGTTAAGATTGCTGTGAAATATGAACTTCATGAACCTGTTGATCAGCTTATTGATTTTCCTCTCACGGTTGAAATACACGTCTTTTGGCCTAATTTTTTTATGAGTTCTTGCCATATAACTCCCCCTTGTTAAATATATCCTGCACATTCCTGTGCCAAAATTTCGTCAAACACATACCAAATTCTGTTTTCACCTAAAACCAATTCCTTTAACTCCCCAATGGAATCAGCTTCGATGATGTGGCCAAATTCCCTATAGCAATACTTTCCCCTTGAAACCTGAACCCGAAAGAGCCCGGTTTCGTTTTCCTGGTAGTTGACTTTCAGCTCCATAGTAAAAAGCTCCTCCAGGAAATGCAACACTTCCCTTAACCTGCAATCCTTAACATCGGATAAGTCCAACACCCCATAGTCAATGTCCCTAAGTGTCTGGACACTCAGGAACTCATAAATCTCTGATGAATATCTAACCAAATCAAGCTCCATTTAAACCTCAACTAAATTACAGTCAACCATAACAGGCATGTGTTGAAAAGCAGTCCAAGATATGTGCTTGTCTTGTTGTCACCTCTCATGAGATTGTAAAACACAAGCAGAAGTGAAAATATCACTATCACAAGCTGGACCGCTGTCAATAAGTTTGTTATCATTTTATCATCCCCTCCATGATTTCAATGACACGCTTGTTCAACGGGTTTTCCAATGACAGGAACTGTCTGTTTCCGTCATTTGACCCGAACTCGGCAAAGTGAACTCCCCTGCCGCAGCCGTTTTCCACTGATGCACCGAAAGTGACCTCCCCCTCCTTGACCTTAATGCCAAAGTCGGCAAATTCAAAGACCAGGACATCGTCAATGTCTTTTGGTGTGAAATTCTCCTTCATGTTTCCGTATTCCAAAATGAACGAAGTTTCACCGTCCCTGACATCAGACATGGAAAATACAAGTCTTATGAATATTCCATCCTGATGTGATTTCCTTTCAAGAAACTCAAAGAAGGCCTCATCCATCTCATCGAATGTGTACTTCTCATCCGCCCTGCCGATGTAGGTGGGCATGCTGTTGTCCGCCGCAAGCTCATCCACATAGAAATGGAACTCGCTGTTTCCGGCTACTGATTGTTCGACAGTCTTTTTAACATTTACATTAATCTTTTGGGTAGTCTCCATTATTATTCCTCTAAATGATGATAGTTATAGTTCAAACATAGCATGTGCTATGATATCTGATTACAATTGCTGATTTTGGTTGATACGGTTGTCTTGTGTTGACAACCATTGCGGTCTAAAAGAACCCTGCACTCCAGTATGCAGTTTGCTTCACTTGTGGTGTCATTTTTTATCAGCCCCTTTTTAATGTCAAAAAGTTCGTATAGAGTCTCGATTACAATTTTTTAAATGATGTGGTTAAATTTTCGAATAATTTAAAGTGCACATTAATATTACTTTCAGGTAGTATATAAAGGTTTTGATTTTTTGATGTTTTCATAGCATCCGCTAACCAATATTAAACAAATAAAAATAAGTTTCTCGTACGTAAAAAATTGCCCTAAAAAAATAAAAAAGTAACTAGATATGAAATCTAGTTATTTTAATTTCCGTTTTGAATTATTCTTGTTCTTTCCTTGACCAAAATGCACCAAATATTGCGAAAATAGCAACTAAAAGGAATGCCAATGGGTTACCAGTAGCATGCATAGTTGTTTGAGGAACTGGATTTTCAGGTTCAGGAATAGGTTCTGGAACCGGAACATCCGGTTTTGGAGTAGGTGGTACAGGCTCATCGTTTTTAACAACTTTAACAGTAGCGTTATCGAAATTGTTAGTCAAATCGCTTTCGTTAACGCTGGTTGTTACGTTAGCGTTGTTGGTAATTAAACCCGGAGAGATCACTTTACACAAGATGTCCAAAGTGACCTTTTCACCTTTTGCCAAATTGCCTATTGTCCAATTTCCAGTTGCTTTATCGTATTTACCTTTTGAAGCGGAATAACCAATGTATTTCACGCCGGATGGCATGACATCACTGACCCAAACACCTTTTGCAGTGCATGGACCATGATTGACCACTTCAATAATCCAGTGCATGGTATCGCCGACACGGTAAACCTTCTTGTCTGATGATTTTACAAGTTCCAAATCACAGATTTCAGAGGCTTCAGTGGTATTGTTTGCCTTGTTGTTGGTTTTGTTTGAATCAGGAGTGGATGAATTGACTTCCACAGGATTTGTAATGTTTCCAACGCTCAAGACTTCAGTCACAATTGTGAGAGTCACACTTGAACCGCTTTCCAGCTTACCGATTGTCCAAACTTGGCTGTTTTTGTCGTATTTACCCTTAGTAGCAGTGTAGCTTATAAATCTCAATGAACTTGGAATGTCCTCTTGAACCTTAACATCAAAAGCATCGCTAGGACCATGATTTATTACAATAATGGTCCATGTTAACTCCTCACCCACATAGGCTTTTTTGGAGCTTACAAGCTTTTTGATTTCCAAATCACAAATAGGATCAGCTTCAGTTGTGTTGTTTGCCTTGTTGTTTGTTTCGTTAGAGTCAGGGGTTGTGGAATTTACAACCACAACATTTGTGAAGGTGCCGTTAGTTACAACCTGAGTAACTAAAATAAGGAAAACAGGATGATTAACATCTAATGCATCAATCTTCCAAATCCTAGTTTTTTCATCAAATCTACCGGCAGTCACACTTGAACTGACGATTTTCAAACCATCAGGCAAGGTGTCATTAACAACAACACCAACTGCATGAGAAGGTCCCTTATTAACGAGAGTTATGTTCCATTCCACAGTATCATTAACGAATACCTTGGTTGCGTTAACATACTTGCTGATTACCAAATCACATATAGGATTGTGAGTGTTCTTGATTACAAAAGTGCCGTTAGAAACTTGAGTAATTTCAGAAGTATAATTTGAAATTTCAATCTCCTTAACACTATAAGTGATTTTCTTACCATCTTTGTAAACAGGTAAATCAGAGAAATTGCCTTTCCAACCAGTGTTGTCGTTTAAAACGATACGGCCATACTCATCATCATCTGCTAACAATACAACAGTGACGTTATCCGGCCTGATGCCATCATAGTCATCCATATCATTCCAAACCTTAGTGACATTTATGCTAGTGGTTTCAGGAACATGAGTATTGGTAATAGTATAATTACCTAAAGTTGAATTAGTAACTGAAACAGTATAATTAGCAACTTTAACCTCTTTAACTGTGTAATTGATCTTAGCTCCATTGGAATAAACAGGCAAATCAGTGAAATTACCTTTCCAACCAGAAGCATTAGTCAACTCAATAGTACCGACTAAAGCAGTATCATTCCACAACTCAACAGTAACCACAGGAGGCCTTAAACCATCCTGATTATCTGAATCGTTCCAAATCTTAGTCACATTAACACTAGTAACCTCAGGAACATGAGTATTAGTCAAAGTATAATTACCAAGAGTACTGTTAGTAACTGAAACAGTA
>NZ_JAGAXX010000057.1 GCF_017940815.1 Methanobrevibacter sp. | reverse complement strand
TATTAATATAAAAAATGAAGGATTAAGATTAATCCAAGAAAAAATAATAAAGACAAGTCCCTATTGGGATTGTCATGGCCTGCGGTGCGCGGGTATCGGCTCGAAAATATTAACATTCCACTCAAAGAACATGTTAAAAAAATCGAGAATCCCCAACTTCTTAAAAGTTGGCGGAAGTTCAACTTTCCATCATATAAACGTTTCTAAACAACTGATTTAACAATTATAATAATATTACAGAATTAAATCAATTTTACATGATTAAATCAATATTTATTTTAAAAAATAGCAAATACTTATTAGTCCTAGCCAAAAAAACACCATAAAAAAATTAATCTAAAATATTATATTGAAACTAATAAAAAAAGTAGTTTTTTTGGGTCCACACCGCAACCCATTATTTGGTTATTTGATTTACAACAAGTTTTCCTTGAAACTTGCTTTCAAATCATCCCTGAGCTTGTCAGAGTAATTTTCACTGTCAACGGCCACCATGGCAATCTCATACAGAACCTTGTTCAATGACTTGCCCTTTTCGGTTAAAACGTACTTGACGTTTTTCTTGTCAATCTTGTCTACAATCTTATGGATCAATCCGTTCTTTTCCATTTCCTTCAGACAGTTGCTTAACACCTTGTTTGAAAGATCTGGTTTTCCTTCCTTAAATTCGTGAAATCTTGTTTTTCCATAGAACAAGTCTCGAATTATATGGATAACCCACTTTTTTCTAATTAAATTTACAACTAATTCAATAGGACATTTCTTAATGTGTTTTAATATGGTCATGATAGTTTCCTCCTAAAAATCAGTCGGCTATATAACCTGCTTTTTTATCATATATAAATTTTTCGGTTTTTAGTTTGGTGACCAAACGGTTACGAAAAGCATTTATATGCAGTTTGCCTAAGTTTGTATTGAAAGCTGCAAGAATGTGGCTTTCAAATTTTAGGAGATGGCTAAAATGTTTAGATTAAACGATTGGAATGAAAATGAAAAATTTTCCCAAGCGCAAATTGCACAAGATGTCATGTGTAGCAAAACAAACAAGCATTTGAACACAAGCTGTTGCGTTGACACAACAAATATTGACCTAATCGAAACATCTTGTTCAAGCAATATGAAAACAAGTTGCTGTATTGATACAACAAGAGTCACTCCAGGCCCATGTGGAAGTGACATCAAAACAAGTTGCTGTATCGATACAACCCAAGAGTAAGATATTGAATCTTACTCTTAATTTATTGTTTAAAACAATTAAAGTTTTTGTAAAAGACAGCTAAATAGATTTAACCTCCAAATAATTAATCCCCAATTAGTTTCATATGATTTCCAAAAGAGGAATTTTTTGAGGCAGGATTGACTTGCCAAACCTTACGAATACAAATCCGAACGGAAATACTCCCAATTCCCCAAAACAAAATCAAAAAATTCCTAGCTATCTTCTTTAAGCAAGGCGCCCCGGAACACCACCTTCAATTCATCGACATATTCATCAGAATAGTACTCTTCGCCAAGATCGCTAGTCAATGTGAACATTGCAAGTTCATACAAGACCTTATTCAAGGCCAATCCCCTTTCTGTTAGCTTGTATTCAATACTGTCCTCAAGCTCATGCCTTTTTATTAGCCGATTTTCCTCCATGTCCTTAAGGCAATGGCTCAAGACCTTGTTGGAAAGTCCTGGCTTATCTTCCTTGAATTCATTGAAACGGGTTTTTCCAAAAAACATGTCCCTTAAAATCTGAATGACCCATTTTCTGCTAATCATCTGCATTGCCAGTTCTATCGGGCACACACTTGCATTATCATCAGTTACCATTTAATCACTTAATTAAATTTTTATAAATTAATATAAATAACTTTTAAGTAACCTAGAGGTAACTTAATTAAAAAAAAGAATAAATAAAGCTATAATTTAATTATAGCAGTCATAGGACAGTTTTCAAAGCATCTTCCGCAATGTAAGCAATGTTCCTTCATGATTTCATATGGTGTTCCCTCATTTATCGCATGTTGCGGACAGGCTCCAAAGCATGTTGCACAGCCAACACACGCATCGGTGATTTCAAAACCCTTTGGAGTGATTTTCCCGTTGCCCAATTTGAATGATTTCCTGAAAATCGGCTTTTGTGTCAGGTCAAAGTATTCCATCTCTCCGTTTTCAATGCAAAACGGCTCAAGAATGTATCTTGCGGCTCCTGGATATACATTGTTCAAGAATTTGTTTTCATCAAACATCAGGTCTATCCAGTGTTTCTGGTCCTCCAGCTTATGGGCCTCACCAGATATTCTTATTGACCTGTTGTTGTTGAGGCACAGATAGCTTACTTGAGGATGGTTTAAAATCTCATTGTAGACATGCTTTCCCCGTGCTGTCAAAAAGAATATCTTATCATCCTCAATGTGCATGATGTCAATAATCCTTGATTGAGGATTTCCGTTCTCGTCAACCGTTGACAATGTCGCATCTATAACTTCTCTCAATTGTTTAAAGCACTCTTCCTTTGTTATCATTTTTCTAACCTAAATATTATTTTTCCTTGAGCCTTATTTGACTCCATAAGTTCGTGAGCATGACCGATATCTTCCAAATCGGTGAATAGCTTGCCTATTTTCGGATCAATGTCATTTTCAACTATGAACATGAACATCTCATCTATTATCTCCTGAGTGGGATAATTGGAGAAAAACGAGGTCAAGTATCGGTCATTTGGAATCAACTTGATAGGGTCAAATTCTGAGATGTACTCATCCCCTCCCAAAATTCCAGTGTTGCAGCATATTCCACCCTTTTTAAGGCAGTTCATTGAGTCCTGCAATGTCTTAGGACCGACCAGTTCCAAGACTTTCTCAACACCGTCAGGACATATCTCCTTAACCTTATCTTCAATATTTCCATCATCGATGACAACGTAATTTGCGCCGTTACTCAAGAGATTGGCAACTTTTCCCTCATTTCTGGTGGTTGCTATAACTGTGGCACCCATCGCATCGGCAAGCTGCATTGCAGACAATCCTGCTGCAGATGTTGCGCCACGAATCAAAATCACATCATCCTTATTGAGCTTTAATGACTTGATTGAACCGAATGCAGTGAAATAGGTTTCAGGAATTGAAATGATTTCCTCCATCAGCAGGTATCCGAAAACACATTCAGGAATCTTGAAAAGATTTTTTTCTGGAAGCAATGCATATTCAGCATAAGACCCGTCAAATGACCTTCCCATTCCTCCCATCAAACCTACGACAATATCTCCCTCATCAAATCTGCTGTTGGATGGATTTACAACTTCCCCTACACATTCTATTCCAGGAATCACAGGCAAGTCAATGTAATCCTCATCTGCCTCATAATCCCGTAAGACAATTTCAGCCCTGTTGATTCCAAAGCCCAACACCTTGACAAGCACCCAATCCGGCTTGACTTCAGGAATCGGCACTTCACTAACTTCCAATTCATTAGCCTTACAAGTCTTTTCCAAAACAACCGCTTTCATGCTATCACCTTCCAGCATTGAGGATCCGCTGAGTACATGTCATTAGTGTATCCATAGCTTACAGCAGGACATCCCCTGCAGAATCTCAACAGTTCACATTTGCTGCACTTTTCAAAGTTTTCGAATTGCCTGTACTCGTCCATCTCGTCACTTGTGAAAATGTCAAACAGCTCGTCTGTCAGAACATTCCCAACCTTGCTGTCCATTCTGCGGCATGCAAAGACATCACCAGTCGGAAGTATTGTCATGTGACTGTTTCCGCAGTTGCAGCCGTCATATATGACATCGTCCTTCAGGTTTTCAGGAATCTTGAACAATCCCTTTTCATAGAGGAACAATGTCCAAAGATGGTCCTTTAAGTTGAAGTATGTTTTTGAGTACTTGTATTCCTCATACTTTTCCCAAACCTTTTCCAGAAGTCGTTTATACTCTTCAGGAGTTACATGAGAGTCATTGTCATCTCCTGTCGGACAGTATCTTGCAAAGCTGAACAATCCAACATTGTTTTGAACGACAACATCAATCAGCCTTGGCATCTCGTCGATATTGACGCTTGACACAGTTGTCATTATGCTCGCCCTGACGCCTGCATCCTGCAATGTCTTGATTTTTTCCAATGTGATGTCAAATGAACCTGGTTTTCTAAAATAATCGTGAGTTCTCCTTAGTCCATCTAAGGATAGTTGGTATTGCCTGCAGCCCAAATCGGCCAGTCTTTTACATACCTCATCAGTTAAGTGAAACGGATTTCCCATTATGCTGTAGTCAATTTCCTTTTCATGCAATATTTCAAGCAAGTCCCAAAAGTTAGGATGTAGAATCGGATCTCCACCTGTAATGCTGAAATATGGCTTTCTATTGGTTTTTTCACACATCCTTAAAGCGTTATCAATGACTTTCTTCATGTCTTCAAACTGCATTGTGTGCAATTCCTTGTTGTTGTCTTCAGCAAAGATGTAGCAGTGTTTACACCTTTGGTCACAATCATCTAAAATATGCCATTGAAATGCAAAATAATCTGCCATTAAAACTCCTCCTAAAAAAAAAGAATATGATTTTAAGATAGGATAATCTTAAAATCTGTCAGATCCACATGCTGTGGAAATGTCTCCACCACAAGCGGTGTTAATGTCACTACCGCAAGCGGACATTACAACATCACTGCCGCAAGCAGTGTTAATGTCAGAACCGCAAGCAGTTGCAGTAACATCACTGCCACAAGCGGTGTTAATGTCGCTGCCACATGCGGATGCAGTCACATCAGAACCGCAAGCGGTGTTAATGTCACTGCCGCAGGCGGTTGCGATTACGTTTTGTGCAATTTTAGATGCAGAAAAACTTTCTTTATCATTCCATGCGTTTAATTTAAACATAGTTCTTTCTCCTAAATTTTTTTAAATAAAAGCATTGAAAAACTTTTATCAAATATACTATGTTTAAACGTAAATAAAAAGAGATTAGTTACTGAAAAGTAACTTATAACAATTTTTCTTCCCATTCCTTGACTTTAAAGCCAACCAATACAATATCGTCATGAACTAGAATCGGCCTTTTGACAAGCATTCCGTCAGTGGCCAATAAGTCCAGCTGTTCATCTTCTGACATGTCCGGAAGTTTATCTTTCAATTTCAATTCACGGTATTTCATTCCGCTGGTGTTGAAAAACCTTTTGAGTGGCAATTCACTGGTTTTCCACCATTCACGCAATTCATCGGCGGTCGGATTGTCTTCCACGATATGTTTTGATTCATATTCAAAATCGTGTTCATCAAGCCAGTTTTTCGCTTTTCTGCAAGTTGAGCATTTAGGATAATTTACGAATAACATGATTAATAGTTGGATTTCAACTTAAAAATAGTTAATTATTTCAGACGCATCCCCAATGAAATCAAGTACATAATCATCTTCAAATGCCTCTTCAGTTCCATATCCCCATTCAACAATCAGGCAATCAATATCAGCATTTTTTGCTGTGTTAATGTCAGTTATGGAATCTCCAATATAAATTGTCTCATCATTTGATGCATTAGCAACATCCATGATTCTTTTAACACCACAAGGGTCTGGCTTTGAAGGGCAATATGGGCTGTGGCCTTCAATGGCTACAAAATCGATATCCTCGAAAAACTTATCCGTATAAAACCTTATTGAATCGGTTTTTCTGTTTGAGTTTATGGCCAATATTATTCCCTTATCCTGCAATTGCCTTAACACATCATGAACCCTTGGAAAAGGGATTGTATTCTCATTATCAGAATCCTCATACAATTCCTCATAGGTTTTTTTAATGATCTCTATGTTTTCGGGAGTGCTTTGGTCATTCAGGACCAGTGACACGATTTCATCGATGTTTCCTCCCAATCTCTTGATGTACTCGTCATGGGTCAATGTTGGAAAGCCATTCATTTCCAATGACCTGTTTAAAATTATCATAACGTCATGGACGGAATCGAACAGTGTTCCGTCAAAATCTAATATTGCCAGCTTTTTCATATTCTAACCCTTTAAATCAGTTTTGCAATAACCATATAATCCAAAAATGGGAACAGGTATTTTGCCCGTGTCTTATCATCGAATTTATTCTTAATTTCCGTTGCACTTTTTACCTGGTCAATCAATGTCCCGGAGCTGTTTGCAACGTATCCGACGGTTTCACCGTTTATCTCGACACGTATCGCATCATGGTCGTGCTCGTTTTCAGGCTCCTTAATCAAGTCCAGAATCACGCCATCCTTAAAAGGAAGCAAGTTCTTATAGAATTTGGTTCCTGCAATGTTTATGAATGTTTCATTTGGATTTTTCAAGATCTTTTCCTTTTCCTCAATACTATCTATTTCATCAAGCAGTCCGCTTGCAAGCAGATGGCACTTCTTGGCCTGAATCGGCATTCCAAAGTCCTCAAGGATGTTTCCCTTCAAGTGGAGATAAAGGTCCCTGTCAATGTCATCGGGAAGGGTTGCAAGGGCATCATTGATTATGTCCAACTGCTCCTTATAGTTGGTTTCATGATAATTCTTCCATTTGGCAAGTCTGTAAAGGCATTGTGCCTTGTTTCCCCTGACAACACTCTTATCTCGAATGCTTAATGATCTGTCGTAATATACAAGCGCTTCCTCAAACCTTCCTGAATTGTCGAGAATTATTGCCTTGACATTCAAATACCTTGGATTGTTTGGAGAGATGTTCAATGCCTGATTAATCAGGTCCATTGCCTCACCATATCTTCCCTCATCCTGCAATTTAAAAGCCTGCTTGGACAGTTTATTTCCAGGACTAACGGTTGATTTGTGAGGACGTTCCTCCTCCTCATCATCCCCATTGTTGAGATAACCCATATATGGATAGTCAGGAACTCCGACATCATCGCCGTAGCCCGCTGGGTCTCCAACCTGCCAATGATATGGTTCATATTCATCTCCCATTTAAAACACCTTGATAATAATTAGATTAAGAAAATATAAAACATTAATCATTAACATTTAGTGCGGATTAACCTGACTAAAGAGACAACACCAATCAACGCTGTTACACTTTCTATGATTGCTGATGAGAAATCCAGAATCGCTAAAAAGTAAATCACATGAATGGCACTGTTTACAATGAAGCCAGACTTTATTGTCTTGATTGACTTGAGATAATAGTTGCACAGGGTGATTTGTATGATTGCAATTATCGGCAAAAGCCCTACAAATCCCATGGTGTTGACCAGAAGACCCAAAACGATTGAAATTATTATGAAAAATACTGTCCAGTTAAATGTCAACTTGTCCTTGTAGACCATTGCGTTACGTGTTGCGGCGATAGCCATGGTTGTGACGCCTGTCCATGATAAAAAGAATACTGATGAAATCATCAGAATAAATGCATTAAGGAATTGGTGCTTGTAAGCCTGCTTTTCATCATTGACCCACATGCTCAAAATGATGAAAATTCCGGCAATCAGTGAGATTACATTACCAACTACAATATTCCATGCCAAATCCATATCATCATATTTATTTTACCTATTAGATATTATTTTCTAAGGGAATACACACAAATCGGCAATGCCAACAGGGTTATGAATGATGAGATGAAATAGACCGGCGCATAACCGCTTGAGGCAGACACGAAACTTCCCAAAAGAGCAGGTCCAAAACCCATTGTGGCATCACAGAATATGAAAAAGGTTGACACGGCATATGAACGACGGTTTTCAGGAGTGTCTCTTGTGACGATTGTTGTGCATGCGGAATTGAGCGTTCCAAATCCAAGCGCGGCACAGACTGCACAAATGATGACTGTTAATGTTGAAGGCATGAAAGCAATCAGAAACAATCCGACGGACTGTGCGATGATTCCTGTCACACAAATTATCATGTCGCCATACCTGTCCTGAATCTTTCCCGCAAGAGGCCTTGACAATATCAGGACAATTGAATATATGATGAAAAACCATGAAAATGCACTTACCAAATCAACTTGAACCGCATAAAGCCTGTAAAATGACAATATTGACACATAACCCAAACTGGTCAGGGCTGTAAAAAGTGACACAGGAACTGCCTTATATTCAAAGACCTTTTCCAATCCGGAATAGGATTTTTCCTCTTTTTTAACAATTTCCCAATTGTTTGCAGGATCCTGTTTGCTTACATCTATGAAAAAGATGCAGACTAATGCAATGGCGGCAAAAAGGCTGGCTGCAATGAAACATCCAATTGATCCGACATTATCATAAAGCAATCCTCCAATGTACGGCCCAAGACCAACAGCTATTGTTGTTCCAAGCATGAAGTATCCAAATGCCTCACCGAAACGGCTTTTCGGAAGTATTGCGGTTGCAATGGTTACAATCGCATTGGCGGATGCACCAAAGCCGATTCCATGGATGAATCTCACAATCAAAAGTAAGGTTACATCATTGACTAAAAAATATAAAAGGCAGGACAAGAAGTGAATTCCCATGAAAATAAGAGCGGTTTTCTTCCAGCCGATTTTCTCCAAAGCGTTTCCGGAGTAAATCCTTGAGCACAGACCTCCGAAAATGTAAATTCCAGAAACCAAACCGGCTACTGTTGCAGTTGAACCCAATGAAGTGGCATATTCGGTGACTGTCGACATCAACGCATACATCACAAGAGCGGTAAAGAGCAATGCTCCAAATATCAAAAAGAATGACTTTGTAAATATCTTCCCATCATTTGAAACATTCATATCAAACTACTCCCCATACCTTATTTCAACAAAATTCAACTTGACTATTGTGACAATAGCAAGAACTCCAAAAATTATAACAGTGATTGCCATCAGAATACCTCCCCAAAAGCCCGGAAGGGAATTTGGAATGTCCAGAAACATCAAAAGGAACATCGGAAGCCCAATGAATGCAGTGATGATTATCGCAACATTCAATAAGACTGGCCCTTCAGTTGCAAAGATGTATGTGAACAATATCAGGAAAACGCCAATCAGGGCAATTGAAAATATTAGCTTGTGGTCCCAATCAGTAAACATTCCCAATATCAATATGATTAAAAACAATGAGATATATGCAATCGGACGCAGAAAATTCCTTGACAAAAAATCACCTTATGGATATTAATATGATTTTTTAAGTATTTAATTCTAAAAAAAAGAAAAAGAAAAATGTGATAAAATCACATATTATTGTTTTTTATTTCTTGATGGAATGAAACCTAATCCTATTAAACATAACAGCAAGACAAACAAAGGATTACCGGTAGCGGTTTTTGCTACGCTTGAAGTTTCCTCTTGAACTTCATCTTCACTTGGAGTTTCCTCAGGAACTTCAGGTTCTTCTTCGGGTTCTTTTTCAGAATCTTCTTCAGGAACGTCCTCAGGAACTTCAGGGTCATCATCATCGTCTGTTTCATTTTCTGTTACAGTTACATTATCAGTACTGTTTAAAGTTTCATTTGTGATATTGTTTCCACAAACTGCGGTATTGTTTTTCACACCAGTGCTGGTTGCAGTGAATGTGAGTAACAAGCTAATTGCCTCACCGGGAGCAAGTGTTCCATTATAGGTCCACTTATCAGTACCGTCGAATGTCCAAATGTCCTTGTCTGAATAATCAGAATATTTCAATCCATTTGTATATTCGTTGTCCTGAATATAGACTCCGGTCAAGTTAATTTTTCCGGTGTTTGTTACTGTGACATTGAAAATTACATCGTCACCGACTTTAACCTCTTTTGTTAAGGCAACTTTTTCGATAGTGAATTCAGGTACTCCTACATAAACTGAGTTGTTACCCCATTCCTCAACGTGTCTGTGCACTTCATCAGGTCCCCAATATTTCCATTTCCAGAAAACGTGAGCACTGTTATTCAGTTGCCCAACTTTATTGGCTTTGAAATGGGTTGTGAAGTTGAGGGAGGAACCAGGTTCCCAATTACCATATGTGAGATACTGAATTAACAGTTGATGGCCATAAGCACCATCAAACTCACCGGCAAACTGATAGTTTTGATCCCATCTATTTCCATTCTTATCAGGATTGAAAGTTATGTCAACAAACTCCAATCCAGGGTCATACCAGTCATCAATCCATATAAGTTTCTGATTTTCATCCATCCACATAGTAGTAACTAGTGGTAGTGTACCAGTATTTTCAATGTATACGTCAAAGTAAACGTCATCACCAAGACAGTACACCTTTTGATGAGGAGTCTTGATTATGGTCAATTCAGGATCTCCAACCAAAACGCTTGACCATCCCCAATTGTCTCCATTGTCATAAATGTGAGCACCATAAGTGAAGTTACCAGGTTTTAAAGCCTTGAAGTGAATTTGATACTGCAAGGTGTTCCATGGTTGCCATCCATTATAAACTCTATACTGAACAGGCACATATGATGATTCACCATAATACTGAACATCAGGTTTTAAATTAACATAATTGCTAGCCCATTCAGCAGGAATGATCTCTACAAATTCCAATTCAGTGTCGTCATACCAATTATTGATTGTGAGAACATTACCTTCCCACCAGTTACCATAATAGGTATTCCACTGATTTTGAACATATACATTAAAGTAGACATCATCTCCAACTCTCACAACAGGAGTGAGTGATGTGGTTTGAATGTTAAAAGGACCTGCAAGAACATCAGAATCTTCCTGACTGCCTAACTTATCACTTGATTTTGAAACTTCTATTACTGAGTTTGATTCTTCAATTTCATTTCCATCATCATTATTTATTGCAATGATGTCCTCGGAAATGTCGTTATCTGTATCTTCAACGGATTCAACATTTGCTAAACATAATGAATCATCCATCAAAGTGTTATTTTCATTAGTATTTACAGCATTAACAGAACCAATTATTAACAATGCAGCGATTACAATAAATAATAAAACTAAAACTTCTTTAATTTTATAATTCATGATCTATCTCTATTAATAACTACTCTTTAATAGGCAACTACCAAAAAAAAATAATTATAAATCTTTTATTTGAAGATCCAATCTCCAAAAAGGTCTTATAAAAAC
>NZ_JAGAXX010000056.1 GCF_017940815.1 Methanobrevibacter sp. | reverse complement strand
GGTGAATAGGACGACCACCTATTTTTCTAACAATTTCTAAACCGTTTCTTCTGATGTTAATAGCTTGAAGTGCTACTTCAGGCATGTCTTTAATTACTTGGAAAACATTTCTTGTTTTTCTAGTTCCGTTTGGAATGATTAAGTCTGGTGCTGCTAAGAAGTAGAAATGGAGAGCGTGGGAGTGCATGTATGAACCCCAGTTCATGATTTCTCTCATTCTGTAAGCTGCAGGTAAGATGTCGTAATCATCGTATCCGAAAATTTGGTCAACTGCTTTAGCAGCTGCTAAGTGGTGTTGTACATCACAAATACCACAGATCCTTGGTACGATTCTTGCTAATTCTTCAACAGGACGACCTTGTAAGAATTTTTCGAATCCTCTGAATTCCATAACGTGTAATCTTGTTTCTTCTACATTTCCTGCATCGTCGAGATGCACGGTAATTTTAGCGTGTCCTTCAATACGAGTGACAGGCTCCATAGTAAGTTTAACCATTTTATTCTCCTCCTTTCTGCATTTTCATTGGTACTAAAGCAGCAGGTAATGTGTAAGTATAGAAAGTACCTACAATATCATCTAATTGATCAGCAACTGTTTCAGGGTCTACAGTTTTATCTTCTTGTACACCATAGTCAGATGCAATCGCACTGATCATTTTTGCTCCTTGGTCTAATACTTTAGCAGTAGGACCGTAACATCCTCTACATTGGATACCAATGGAAGGACATTCTGCACCACATAAGGATACGGTAGCAGGACCCATACATACTAAACCTTGGGTAATTAAACATAAATCAGGTTCAGGTGCACCTAATTCGAATTGTCTTTTAATGAAGTCCATTGCTAAACCAGCAGGTGGTTTTTCTCTAGGACATACTTCACAGAGGTTAGTGGAAGGTAATTCGATTGTTTCGCCTCTTAATAATGTTAAAATAGCTTCAGCTACAACATCGGAACGAGGTGGGCAACCTGGAATCATTAAGTCAATATCCATACATTCACTTAAAGGTCTTACTCTGCTTTCGAGATGTGGTACATCTTCGTTAGGAATAATTCCTTCAGGGTTTACAGTAGATACAGAGTTAATGTAAGCTTCTTCTTCTAACTCTTCAACAGTCCATAAGTTTCCGAGACCTGGAATACCACCGTAGCAGGAACAGGTTCCGTAACAAATAACCATTTTAGCTTTTTCATTTAACATTTCAGCTAATTCTCTGTTTTCGTCGTTTCTGATTCCACCTTCTACGATAATAATATCTAACTCAGGTACTTCATCATATTTAGTATCCATAAGCACAGGGGAAAATTCGAAATCCGCAAATTCCATAACGTCAATTAAGGATTCGTGGAAATCCGCAATGGATAAGTGGCAACCGGAACATCCGCCTAACCACATGGTTCCTATTTTAACTTTATCTGCCATATTAAACTCCTCCAATTTATCTTTCAGCATCTAATTGTTGTTTTAATGGAGCTGGACCTAATTCTTTAATTCTGTTAACCATCATTTTAACAGCTGAAGAAAATTTTTCACCTTCGGATGCGGAAATCCAATCGTGGTGAACTCTTTCTTTTCCAATTCCCATATCTTCTACTAATCTGTAGATTAATCTCATTCTACGATCTAATTTGTAGTTACCAGCATCATAGTGGCAGTCACCCATGTGACATCCAGCTACAAATACCCCATCAGCACCTTCTTGGAATGCTTTTAAAACAAATTGTGGGTCAATTCTTCCAGAACACATTACACGAATAACTCTAATATTCGGTGGGTATTGCATACGTGCAGTACCAGCTGTGTCTGCTCCTCCATAGGAACACCAGTTGCAACAAAACATTACAATTTTTACATCATCAGCCATAGAGTTTCTCCTCCTCTATAAATATTTTTTTTCGATTTTGAAAAACTTATGTCTTTCAAAAACCCAATTTTAAACTTTTTTAAAAAATTTTAAAATCTTTTTTTAAGGAATACGAGTTTAGGCACTCCTTAAAATCACAATTTTATGTACATAATGAGCTAGCTCAGCATTACATTAAGTACTGAATAATATATTTAATTAATAATTAATATAAAGGTTACTTGGAAATTAAAGCCAAAAAGTTTATATACTATAAAACAAAATCTTGAAAAAACAGAAAAATAAGGAAAATTAAAAGAAAAAAAGAATAAATAGATGGAATTACATTCCATCAAGACTCATATCAATCATTCTTTGAGTTTGCTCAGCTAATTCATCAGGAAGTCCAGTGATATCCATGTTTAAAAATCCTCTTACGATCATGGATTCAGCGTCCTCTTCAGTTATTCCACGGGAGGTCAAGTAGTTAATTTCATCTTCGGAAATTTTACCGACAGCAGCCTCGTGAGACATTTCAAGATTTGCAGAGCTTGCTTCAAGTTCAGGAACAGCATAAATAAAACTGTCATCAGACAATACCAATCCATGACATTCCAAATGTCCTTTAACGGTTGGCACGGTACCTGCAAGGTGTCCTCTAGCGTAAATTTTGGACTCATCTTGGGCAACAGCTCTTGAAATGACTTCCCCTCTTGCACCTTCAGCATTCAATAACACTCTTGAACCAACATCAATGATTGAATCTTTCTTACCACCTTGGATACTTTGGAAGATTGCCCTGGAATCCTTACCGTTACAGTAAGCTGTAGGGAATGATTGGATAGTGCGTACAGGACTGGTCAATATATAATTGTTAATGAAAGTGGCGCTGTCCCCTACATTAACACCAGTTCTTGGACGAACTTCCACTTCTTCAGCCCAATTGTGAACCATAGTGAATGTAATTTTTGAACCCGGTTTCAAGTACATTTCAGATACTCCAACGTGCATTGCAGACTCAATGTCTGAACCAGTTGCACAACCAGTAATCAAGTGAAGCTCTGAGTTTTCCTCAGCAATGATGACGTTGTGTGCAGTTTGCATAATATCGGCATCACTGATGAACATACAAGCTTGTACAGGCATTACTTCCTTGGTTCCAGGCAAGGATCTTACAAAGTAACCGCTTTTAACGCCATCTTCTTTTTCTCTCAAAGCGGTTTTTGCAGTGTATTTGTCAGCGTCAGGTTTTACAACATTCCAAAGGTAATCCTCAACCCAACTGTATTTGTCCAATGCGACACCAATGTTCATGACTTCAATGGAATCGGACATTGAGTTGTTTGTGAAAATGTTACTTTGGTCAACCTGTAAAAATGAACCGGACCTGTTTTTCTCTTCAGTGTCTACACCAACTTTTAATAAATCCTGTTTAGTTGATTTGCTTAAGTCATCCAAATCATCAATCATGTCTAAAGCATTAACAGTTTCATCGGTGAAGTTTTCTATTGTAACATCTGCACCAATAGGTGCTTTTTTATCTTTTGCTCTTTCAGCATCCTCATAAACATTGCGCACACTCAACACATCCATTAAAACCATTTTTTCTAATATCTTCTAAAATTTCATTAGGGTTTCCAGAACAGGAAATAGCACCATCGATTAAAACATGAGCCTTATCTGCACTGACAAAGTTCAAAATATAACCTAAGTGAGTGATTAAAAGCCCACTTCTTTTTCTGTTTCCTTGTGGTTTATCTTTATCCAATAATGTTCCAATTTCAGAAGCTAGCAATTCAACATTTTCAATATCTACACCAGAATCTGGTTCATCGAACATGGTAAAATCTGGCATTTGAGCTAATAATTGTAAGATTTCAGAACGTTTTACTTCTCCACCAGAGAAACCTAAATTAACGTCACGGTCTAAAAATTCATCACTGAATTTAAGTTGTTGAGCCAATTCTTTCATTCTAGGGTTTAACTCTTCACTGACATCTTGATGAGATTCAATTTTAAGCAAATCCCTTACTGAAACTCCCCTAATTGCAGGAGGAGTTTGGAAACTAACACCTAAACCTAATTGAACTCTTTCAGCAGTTGTTAATCCAGTAATGTCTTGACCTTTAAATTTAATAGAACCTTCAACTACTTCGTATTGTGGAAATCCTAAAATAGTTAAGAATAAGGTACTTTTTCCAGCACCGTTAGGTCCTAAAAGAACATGAGTCTCCCCTTCATCAATGGAAAGATTAACACCTTTTAAAACTCTTTTTCCAGCCACATTAACGGCTAAATTTTCTATTTCAAGCAACACATAATCACCTTTTATGAATAAGAATATGAATTTATTATACTAATATAAATATAATTTTAAAAATATAAATAGTTATCACTATTATAAAAGAATTGCTGAAAAAATTAGAAAATAAAAAAAAATAGAATAACTGAAATTATTCAGTTACAATAATGAATTCGCCGACTTTTTCGACTTTAGCGAAAGGAACTAATAATAAGTCTCCATTCCTTTTAGCGCCTTTAACATGAATATTACGATCACTTTCTATCCTAATAGCGATATCAACGATTTTACCGGTTTTTTCATTGATGATCAATTCATCTAAAACACCTAATATACGTGCGTTGTTGGTAGCTACTTGATAGTTTTTAATTTCACTCCATAATTTTTCTTCCCTTTTAGGAATTTGTTGTTTATTTTCCATTAAATCACCTAATAAAAATAATGTTAGTTATATAATTATTAAACTTCATTATATTTAAATATAATATTGTGAATATAGTTGACTCTTTCAAAAACTTTGTTGATTTGAAATTTTTTGATGAAAATTAGTTGTGAATTTTTAATTTTATCTAAAAATAGTTAAATTTAATAAATAGGTGGAGTAAAAGTTTTTATTATGCCTAATCAAAAAACAAATACT
>NZ_JAGAXX010000055.1 GCF_017940815.1 Methanobrevibacter sp. | reverse complement strand
TCCCTCAAAACCATAAAAAACACAACCAAAAAGTTAATTAACTTTAATAATAGATTGTACTTTCTAGTATATAAAATTAAAGGATAATAAAATAAGAAAAAAATTTTAAACACAAAAATTATGAGTCAGCCTCTTTTTTAATAATGTGTTGGTTCATTAACTTTACTTCATTGAACAAATTTAATAAGATTTAAATTAAAATATATAGTATAATAAATTGTATAATTTTAGTTTTGAAAGATGTATCAAATAATTTTGGTGAAGAGGTCATGATTAGCAGTGAAGAAAAAGATAAAATCAAAAAGGATATTGTTGAGAAAATAAACTCTGTTTTAGAGAAAAATGGTGAATCCTTCAGATTGGATCAGGTCAATGTCTTAAATAAAAAGGAAACCGTTAAATTCATGGGAAATTACAGGGTTTATGACAGAAAAAATTATGGTCCTGTATCAAAAGAGATTAATTCCTTCCTGAAACAGTATGGGGACGTTGACATAAAATCCAAAAAAATTAGGGACAGCGGAATGAAATTCACAACAGTGAGCTTCAATTTTGAATTATGAATCATTAATACATTATTTTTAACTTTAACATGGATTAAATCAGTCCATGTTCAAAGTTCAGATTTCTTTTTTTTACTGATATTTTTAATGAAATTTGCATTTATATCCAGTCATTTAATAATTTAATGAATATTATGGGCAAATTTTATTAAACCATAAAACATATTTACTATTGGAGGTGTATTATGAACAAAAAGATACTCGCAATTTTCGCATTATTAATTGTTGTGGCAAGTGTAAGCGCTGTTTCAGCTTTTGACTTAGGTGACCTTTTCGGTTCTAATGACCAAAAAAATGAAACAGTGACTATTGAGGGAGTTGATTTCAACGTTCCTGGTGATTTTAAAGAAGACACTACAAATACCACTGATAAGATGCTTGCACCATTTAAAGAGCAAGGAGCAAACATTACCGCAAAAGGTTTCACAAAAGATGACTCTGGAATTGTTATCGGGGTTATGAACGTTACCAACGGATTAAGTAATGAACAAACTCTTGAACTCCTTGGTGGAAAAGAAACTACAATTAATAATGTAACAGGTTACCTTTCACATGATGAAGGTCAAACACTGTTCAATTTTGAAAAGAATGATCATCTCGTGTTAATTTCAGCAAGTGATGAAAAAATTATTGGCGAATTTGTAATGGCTTAATTTTAAGCTATTTTCTTTCTTTTTTTTAATAAATTTAATCATGTAAAAATAGTATTGTTTTTAAATAATTGATTTTAAACAAGTTCGAATTGCGAACTTGCCATTATCTTAATCTTATTGCTTGAACGATACCTATGATAAACAATATGAATGAAGCAACAACGCTTGAACTGATTTTTTTATGTATTATCATGAAGGCGATTGAAATTATTAAACATAATATTCCTCCAATAAGATATTGCATTCCTCTGTTCATTTTTTCCCTCCTTATTTATATTAAAGAGTATACATTTTATAATATTTAAATGGTTGGATAGGGGGTTTTGTGATGGTTTTGGTATTGTGGATTATTTTTACTGTTCTTAAACTAGTAATATTCGTCGTCATCCTCTTCTTCATCGAAATTCCTTTCGATTTTCTTGATTTTGTCGATTTTTTTGTTAATCTCTTCTATCCCTTCACCTTCGATAGCTGAAATGAATATTGAGTTATCTTCATCGTCAATGTATTCGTTAAGGTATTCGGTATCCTCGATTAAATCCATCTTGTTGAATAGGTATATTACTGGAATTTCGGAAAAGATCTTTTCGATTTGTTTTAAAAGGTTGTATTGGTTGTCCAAATGGAATCCGCAGGTTTCAGATGCATCAAAGATGAATAATATCGCATCAGCTAAATGTTCCAATGCAACAATAGCGTTCATCTCAATGTCGTTCATTTCTAAAACTGGTCTGTCAAGCAATCCTGGGGTGTCGATAATCTGGATATGCTTCCAGTGTCTTTCGGTGTGTCCAATCTGAATACCTTTTGTTGTGAATGGGTAGTTTGCAACTTGAGGGTCAGCTCCTGAAATTTGTCTTAGGAGTGTTGATTTTCCGACATTAGGGAAACCTGCAATGACGATTGTGGTTGCATCGAAGTCTATTGTTGGCATGTTCCTCAGGTTCTGTTTTGCAAAATCGAGGAAATCCAGGTTAGGTTTGATCTTATTTACAACAGATGCAATCCTTCCGTATGCTTGCTTTTGAATTGCAGTTGCCTTTTCAGATGGATTTTTCCTGATTTTTGCACCATATTCCTTTTCAAGTTGTGTTATGATTCCATAAGCCCAGTTAAGTCCTCCAAGAGCTTGTTTCATGTCATCTACGCCAACGGTAATGTCAATGTAGTCTTGATAAAATGGGTGTAAGCTTTCAATTTCTGGTACTGCGTCAAGAATGGATTTCAATTTGTCTTTTATCACTTGGCAGGAAGTGACCACTCTTCTTTCTTCAATTCTTTTACCTTTCAAGTGTTTTGGTATTTTTTGACTTCTGAGTAAGTCTGCTTGTTTTTTCCCACGACTGAATCCTTTGTCCAATAATTCATCTGGCGTAGGTATTGTTGGTATCATCATAATTATCACTATTTAAAAATTTGTCCTTGGAATCTAAATACGTCACAGCTTTCATCCATCCAGCTGTCTGCACTGATTCCTGCTTTCATGCATGTATGGTCTAAAAAGTCTTCAATTGTAAATGCGTTTTCAACGGCCACTTGAGGAAGCAACAATCCTCTTGCATAACCCTTTTGAATGATTAGTCCGTCACGGCCGATTTCAATCTCATCGAAGTACTGTTGATAATGAGCCACTTCAATCAGTTCAGGTTTTGTTAAAATGGTGACTTCAAAGTCCAGGTCTTCAAATTCCTTAACGCTAACTTCCGGAAATCTAGGATCGTTGAATGCTGCTGATAATGCGACCTCCATTGCTGCATCAATGGCCGGCTTTACAGGTTCTGCATATCCAATGCATCCCCTTAGATTATTGTTTTTGTTTAATGTTACAAAAACGCCTAAATTCTCATCCAATTCGATAGGATAATCGGTAGGTTTGACCATTGTTTTTCCATTTTCCAAATAATATTTTATGGTTTCTTTAGCTAATATTACTAGGTATTCTCCAGCTCTGTCGCTTATCATTATCCCATTCCTCCTACGAGTGCATTCAATATTCTTGTGTGTGGTCCTCCGTCACCCACTGGTGCGGTTTGACCGTCTTTTCCGCAGAATCCTACGCTTAACTTGAAGTCGTTTCCGAGAGCATCAATGTTTTTCAATGTTTCAAGGATGTTTCCGGATAATGAAACGTCTCTTAGGGGTGTTGTGATTTCACCGTTTTCAATCATGTATCCTTCAGCTGCGTTAAACTGGAAGATTCCTTTACCTGTATCAACTTGCCCTCCTCTGGAGCCCTTAAGGTACATTCCATAGTCAACATCCTCAAATAGTTCTTCAAATGTGTTGTCTCCAGGTTGGAGGAAAGTGTTGCTCATTCTCACGATTGGCTGGTCGGCAATCAATGATCTTGCGTTTCCTGAGGATTTCATGCCTAGTTTTGAAGAGCTTGATCTTGAATTAAGAAGTGAAATAAGCTTTCCGTCTTTCACCAATTGGTTTGGTTGGGTCTTGACCCCTTCCACATCATATGGGTAATATCCGAATCCGTCCCTTAAGCTTGCATCATCGAAGATGTTTACAATGTCTGATGCAATTTTTTCACCAATCTTGTCCTTAAGGATGGAATCATTTTGTAATATCAAATCCCCTTCTGTTGCATGCCCTAATGCCTCGTGAATCAACACTCCGGTTAGTTCTGGGTCAGCTATAACTGGGAACTGTCCGGATGGGGCAGGCTTTGCGTCAAGCAGTCTTACAGCCTTTTCACCGATGTTTCTTCCGAATTCCTCGATGTCTGCGTTGGCAATCACTTCAAAACCTTTAACTCCTCCAAGGCTTCCATGACCAAATTGAATGATTTCTCCATCCGTTGCTGAAGCGTTCAATGCCATTCTGACTCTGCTGGTCTTGACTTGGATTTCACTTCCTTCACTGTTCATGAATAACTCGTTGATTTCCCCATCGGAGTATCCGATTGTGGTACTGTTGACCTTGTCGATGCTTGCTGCATCATTGGCTTCGCTCATGATGTCCTTTTTCTCTTCGATGGAAATGTCTTTCAGCGGAATTTCAACATCAACCTCGACCTTGTCCTTTATGATGTCGCTTTCGCTTAATTCAACATCTCCCTTAAGTGAGTTTGATAATTTTAATGCGGTTTCGGTTATTTCATTGATTTTTGATAAGTCTGTGGTATATGCAAAACCCCATGCTCCATTATTCAACACTCTGATTCTTGCTCCAAGGCTCATTCCTGTGTTGATTTCATCTACATTGCCATCTTTCATTAATATGGAGGTATTGTCACTATGTCCTAATCTGATATCCATGTAATCCACTTTAGGACTGGTTTTTGCAATAACCTTTTCGAATAAGTCAATATATTCTTCCATTTTATCACCAATAAAAATGATTTATACAGTAATAATTTTGGAGTGCATATTAAATAAAAGTTGGTTTTTTGTGGTGTTAAAAAATAAAAAAAGGAATAATGTTTTCACATTATTCGAGGGTTGATGGGTCAACTGGTGTGAGGTCGTTTAACTTGTTGAACTCTTCTAATGTATCATATATCTTGTCAAGGGGAACTGTGTCATTGTTATAAGCGTAACAGTCGATTACATATTCCTTGTCATTGATTTTGACCAGTTCAACAATTCCTGCCTGTTCGTTGACTCCGTCGGTATAATTAAATGTGTTGTTTAATTTTCCTGCAACGAGTGTGTATTTGACGCTGCTGTCATTTTTAAAAACATCTTTTATGGGATTAACGTCCTTTTTGTCCATTATGTCTAGTTTGATGTGATTTGCATCATTTTCATAGTTTCCGTCACCTAGATTTTCAAATCCGTCGGCAATTTTTATGTCTGAAATTTCTGCAGCTGCAACCATTCCGATTGCACATATCAGTATTAGTATTGCTAAGCTAATTTTAGTAAGATTCATGTTTTCACCAATGATATTTAGGCATGCCTAATACATATAATTTATCGTTTTGAAGTTCAATATTGTAATATAGTTTTTATAGGTGAAAAATCAATATAACAATTGTAATTAATTTTGGTGATTAGATGTTTGTTATTGTAGGAACCGGTGCGGGCGGAGGAATCTTGGCTCGTGAACTTGCAAAAAATGATGTGCCGGTTACAATTTTAGAGAAAGGACCTTATATAGAATCAAAAGATGCTTTTAACTATTATGATAAGTACTCCGAAGACGTTGACCTCCTTACAACTACCTGTATCGGTGGAGCGACAATCGTTTCCATGGCAAACATGGTGCGTGCACTTGACAACGAGCTTCATGAGTATGGAATTGACTTGACCGATGCGTATGATTATGTTGAAGACCTTGTTGGGGTTCACCAGCTAGACGATTCACATATTGGAAAGGGAACACAGGCATTTCTCGATGCAGGTCATGAGCTTGGGCTTGAAACCATGAAGATGCCTAAGGCAATCAGGGAAGAGGAATGTATACAATGTGGTAAATGTGCATTCGGATGTCCTGTGGATGCGAAGTTCTCAGGCAAGGACTTTGTCGATGAAGCCGTTGAAGCAGGTGCAACATTGATATGTGATGCTGACGTTAAAGAGGTTTTATCTGAAAACGGAAAAGTGACTGGAGTTGTCTATATCAAGGATGGAAAGGAAGAAACCCTCGAAGCCGAAAAGGTTATTCTGTCTGCAGGTGCAATCGGCTCAACATTGATTTTAAGGAAATCCGGAATCGACCATGTCGGAGAGGAAATCTTCTTTGATCCGTTCGTGTCAGTTGGCGGATATCTCAAGGACGTCAAATTCAACACTGAAGTCCAGATGGCTGGTTTGGTCATTGGCGAGAACTTCGTTTTATCTCCTCACTTTTCATCATTCATCCGTGCAAACATTCCCGATGATACTGTAACAGATAGTGACATCCTAAGCATTATGGTGAAAACAAGGGACGAATGCAGAGGTTATGTTGATGAGAATGGGGATGTTGTAAAGATAAACACAATAAACGACATAAGATGGCTTGCAGAAGGTGTGGCCACAGCAGGATTCATCCTTGAAAGGGCAGGAGTCGACCCGACAACCATAGGATCAACTGTTTATAGGGGGGCACATCCTGGTGGAACAGCTCCAATCGGAAAAATAGTGGATAGCAATTTGGAAACATCAATTGAAAATCTCTTTGTTTGCGATGCAAGCGTATTGCCGGTATCTCCTGGAAAACCTCCGATATTGACAATTCTTGCAATAGCTAAAAGATTGGCGGATTATCTAAAAAAAGAATAGAAGATTATTCGAATTGTTTATCGATATCTTCTGTTTTTATTAATTTTTCACAGTAATGGCACCTAACGACCGGAGGGTATGTTTCAATAACATTGAAAATAGGTGTTATAGGCTCATTTTCATAGTTGGTAATGCATTTGGGATTTGTGCACTTGAGAATTGAAGTGATTTTTTCTGGAAGAACAATCTTGTCCTTTCTGATAGGTTTGAAGTCTCGAATAATATTTATTGTAGCTTTAGGAGCGATTAATGCCACTTGATTGAGTTCTTCATGGTCCAATTCTCTGTTTTCAATTTTTAAAATGTCTTTTCTTCCTATTTCAGCTGAAGAAACATTCATAGCTATTGTAACGTTTTTTGTTTCAGAATCGGGAAGGCCTAAAATCTTAAGAATGTGCAATGCCTTATTGGCAGTGATGTGGTCGATTACAGTACCGTTTTCAATAGCTCTAATTTTCAATTCGGATTTGGTCATTATTTCACCTAATACATTTTCAAGTCTTTCATTTCAATTATTGCTTCAGTGTCATTAACTAGTTTTTGAGGACTCTTGTCTTTAGTTGTGAGGGTAAAGCTTTCAATAACTCTGGCACCGCGCAATTTAACTTTTTGCTCAAGTCTTTTGATATTGCTTTCTCCACGATTGGTGTCCATTGTAGCGAACAAAACAACATCCTTTGCCCTTAGGTCACATCTGTCAATTATGGTCAATATTGCAGGTGTCGGATTTCCGGACCAAGTCGGAGTTCCGAAATAAACTGTATCATAACCTCTTAAGTCAACTTTGGCAGGTACAATGTCTGTTTTTGTTTCTCTAAACGCATTGATTGAAGAGAATAATCTATTTTTGAATCCGTCACGGTTTTTCAAATCATGTATTCTGACAAGGGTTGCGTTAAGATTTTTAGCAAGGGTCTTTGCAACTAAATCTGTTGTTCCTCCGTGGGAGTAGTAGATAATTATTTTTGCCATTTTATCACCTTATGGGTGAAGTCCTAAGTGTCTTAAACCTAATGTTTCATCAATTCCAAGTATGATGTTCATATTCTGTATGGCTTGGCCGGATGCACCTTTGACAAGGTTGTCAATACAGGATAACATTACAAGTCTTCCGGTTTCATCGATTTCAAATCCTCCAATGTGTACAAAGTTGGATCCTCTAACTGAGCTTAAGTGAGGGATTTCACCTTCATCCATAAGCTTAATGAAGTATTCCTCGCCATATTCTTCTTCGTAAAGTTTTCTTATTTCTTCAGGTGTGATGTCCATGTTTTCATCATTCAGGAAGCTGTGGCTTGTAGTCTGGATTCCTCTATTGACCGGAACGAGATGCGGTGTAAATGACACTTTCACTTCATCAAATCCGTGAAGTTCCTGTTGGATTTCAGACATGTGTCTGTGGGATGAAATCTTGTATGGATTTACGTTATCTGCAATGTTTGGATAATGTGTTGTTGCAGATGGATTGACTCCAGCTCCGCTGACACCGGTTTTTGAATCGATGATTATTCTGTCAACCAATCCGTTTTTGACCAGTGGATATGATGACAATATGGCTCCTGTTGGGAAGCATCCTGGGTTTGCAACTAGATTTGCCTTTTTGATTTCGTCTCTGTACAGTTCAGGAAGTCCGAAGGCACCTTTGTGTTCCTTGTCTGTGTGTTCCATTCCATACCATTTTTCATAGACTGCAGTGTCTCTGTATCTGTAGTCTCCGCTTAAGTCAACAACTTTAGCGCCGGTGTCCAGTATTTCAGGCACTATTTTCATTGATGCACCGTGAGGTGTTGCGGTAAAGACAACATCAGCATCCAGTTCGGACGGTGCTTTGTTTTTAAATTCAAGTCCTGTATCTCTAACGTGAGGATGAATCTTATGTGCAGGTGTGCCGTCGTACTGTCTTGAAGTGATATCAGTGATTTCCACTTCAGGATGGTTTGAAAGCATTCTTAAAAGTTCTCCTCCGGTATATCCGCTTGCTCCTATAATTGCTACTTTAAACATTTTAATAATCTCCTAATCTTCACAATGATCCATTATCTTTCCTTTAAAATCGGTATTTTGTATTTTTCTAATAATCTTGCAGCTGCTGTCGAGTTCGCAGTCACGGTATTTTTCAATTCTAACCGCTTTTGCTTTCAGTCCTCTTTTGTCAATAGCTTGCTGCAATTTGTCAATATCGTGATTTTGGTCCGCTCCAACGGTGATGATGTCTGGGTCGATTTCACGAACTATCTTGAAAACGTCTCCATTTGCATCGCCAAGGAAAGCGTCAGTTACGGGTTTTAACATTTTAATCAATTCCAGACGTTGGTCCTCTCCAACGATTGGAACCCTTTTTCTTCTCTCGACTGTTGCGTCTCTTGCCACAACAACGTAAAGCTCAGCATCTTCTCCACCCAATTTTTTGGACTCCTCAAGGTAAACTCCGTGTCCTGGGTGAAGTATGTCAAATGTTCCGGTCGCCATTATCTTCATTTTATATCCTCTTTTGATATTTTAAAGCTTCAGTTAAATCAATTTTATCTTTATAAAGTGCAGAACCGATAACAACTCCTTCCACACCGCTTTTATTTAATAATTTGATGTCTTCTATTGTTGTTATTCCTCCGGAATAAACAATAGGCAAATCTACAGATTTCTTAAGGTTTTCTACAGGTTCTGTGTAAAATCCTCCCAAAAGCCCTTCAACGTCAACATTCGTGAATAGTATGCTTCCGGCTCCATGCTCTTTGAATTCCTGTGAAAGCTCCACTGGACTTTTGTCTATTTTTTCCTGCCATCCCTTAATGACTACCTTGTTGTCCTTGCTGTCAAGTGAAATCATTATCCTGTCTGATCCGTACTCTTCGGACAGTTCAGTGATTGTTTCCGGCTGTTGAATTCCCATGGTTCCGATAATCAGCCTTTCGATGTCGAGGTTCAATAATTCTTTTGCATATTCGACACTTCTGATTCCTCCTCCAAGTTGGATAGGTACGGAAACTTCTTTGAGAATCTTTTTGATTATCTCAAAGCTTGCAACACCGTTGATGGTTCCATCCAAATCGATAACGTGGATGTTTTTAGCCCCCAATTCTTCCCAGTGTCTTGCAACTTTTTCAGGGTTTTCTATTTCAACCATTTCACTTCCCGGCTCGCCCTGTACAAGCTGGACACATTTTCCGTTTTTTATGTCCACAGCGGGCATTATTAACATTTCGTCTTTATTGAATGACATTTGGATTTTTCCTGTAACATTTTATTATAATATAACTATATGTTTTGAAATGTTTTATATGTATTGCTTATATAATTAGTAGTATGAATGAAAATCTCTATAGACTATTTGATGATGTCCTGCTTTCATCATTCAACATTAAAAGTGAAGGCAATAAAACAGTCCTGGAACTGGGGGACGATGCTGAATACGGCAATCTCGAAACCTATTCGATTTTTCCAGGAGTTATCCTGTCATACATCGATTTGAACATTGGCAATATTGATGAGGTGTTCTTTGAGGAAAAAATAGACAATCGACTATTGGAAATCAACCACTGCGCAGAAGGGAGATATTCCTATGCCGTGGGCGATGACAAGATAGTATACTTTGGAAAGGGTGATTTGTGCGTCAGCATATATGACCTCACAAAAACCCTGTCTGATTTTCCATTGGGCTATTATAAGGGTTTGGAGATTTTCATTGACGTTGATGTAGCAAATGACTACATAAAGGAGTACATTCCAGATTTTGATGTCATTGAGTTTTATGAGGATTTGGAAAAGTCCAAGGGCTATGTATTGGTCAGGTCCAACGAGAAAATAGACCATGTGATTGGGGAGCTTTATGATGTTGACGAAAGAATCAGGGAATCCTACCATAAGCTTAAATGCTTTGAGCTGTTGCTATTTTTCTCGATTACCAATTTTTCAAATAGCAATTCTCTTCCCCTATCCAAAAAGCAGGCTGAAATTGTTGAAAACGTCAAAAGCGATTTGATGAGTGAGCTGGACAGCAAGGTCACTATTGATGAGCTGGCAAGCAGGTATGGCATTAGCAAGACCTCTTTGAAGAATTGTTTCAAGGAAGTTTATGGAAAGCCGATTTTCAAGTGGAGAAAGGAATACAAGCTTGATTATGCATGCAGGCTGATTGATGAGGGGAATTATTCAATTTCTGAAATTTCCAAAATGGTGGGTTATGCTTCACCGTCCAAATTCACCCAGGCATTCAAGGAGTATGTGGGATGCACCCCTTCTGAGTATAAAAATTAGTTTTGTCTTTTTGGTATACTTTCTGACTTTTTAGTTCAAATACATTTATATACTTATTAAAATCAATTTTATAATTGAAAATAGGTTTATTTAATTTTTTTAATAAAAAATACATTAAATTACTCTTTATTTGTTTTTTTAATTGTTTTAAACGAAGTGTCTTTTTAGACTAATTTAAATTTTTAGGTAAACCTAAATTAGATTTTAAGGCGATATTAATGTCAAAAACTCAAAATAAAAATAAATTTATCAGATTATTGAATTATTCTGGAAACTACAAATATTTAACAATAATAGGTTGTATATTTTCAGCTTTAAGTGCTATATGTTTGTTGATTCCATTCATTTATATATGGAATGTTGTTAATGCACTTTTGGCGGCAGCTCCAGATTTTTCACAGGCACAAAACATAGGTGATTATGCATTCAATGCATTTTTCTATGCCCTGCTCGGAATAGCGCTGAACTTCTGTGGTCTGATGGGCACTCACTTATCTGCATTTAAGAATGAAAAGAACATGAAGGATGCGGCAATGAACCACTTGCTTAAATTGCCATTGGGATACTTTTCAAATCACACCAGCGGCGGTTTGAGAAAGGTTATTGACTTCAGCACATCAAAGACTGAAGGATTTCTGGCCCACAACCTCTTTGACCTTGTGGGGGCAGTTGCCACACCTATAGTGTTCCTGATATTGCTGTTCAGCTTTGACTGGATTTTGGGAGTGGTATGCTTGATACCTATCATATTATGTTTCATATTCATGTATCCGATGTTTTCCAAGGAATCACAGAATGTAATGGCAAAATATCAGATGTATCTTGAAAAGATGAACGGCGAGGCTGTTGAATATGTTCGCGGAATTCCCGTAACAAAGGCATTCCAGCAAAGTGTCTATTCATTCAAGAACTTCATGGATGCAATAAGGAACTATGGAAAGTTCTCTGCAAATTATTCACTGTCAACCCAACTTCCGATGACTGCGTTTACAGTGTCAATCAACGGATTTTTCGCACTCTTGATTCCTGCCGGAATATTGCTCGCAGGGTCTGTTGTTGATGTTAAGTTCTTGGCGGATTTCCTGTTCTATGTGATTTTCACACCGATTTGTGCAGTGATGATGAACAAGATCATGTCCGTTTCACAGGATTGGATGCTTGCAAGTTATGCATTAGATGGAATTGAGGAAATTCTTAATGAAAATCCATTGGTCGAGACAACCAATCCTCAAAAACCTAAAAATTATTCAATAGAGTTTAAAAACGTGATATTTGATTATGATGAAACCGATTCTGAGGAACACATATTGAACGACATTAACCTAAAGATTAATGAAAATGACTCTGTTGCACTGGTCGGTCCGTCCGGTGGTGGAAAAACCACAATAGCATCATTGATTCCAAGATTCTGGGATGTCAAGTCCGGTTCAATCAAGGTGGGTGATGTTGACGTAAGGGACATCTCAACAGTGGACCTGATGGAAAACATCTCATTCGTGTTCCAGAACACCAGGCTCTTTAAGGATTCAATCTACAATAATGTGGCTATCGGACGCAAGGGAGCAACAAGAAGCGACGTCCTTAAGGCGTTAAGCCTTGCGCAATGTGACGATATCATAGACGAGCTTCCTCAAGGAATTGACACTGTAATTGGCAGTGACGGAACATACCTTTCAGGAGGTCAGCAGCAAAGGATAGCACTTGCAAGGGCAATACTTAAGGATGCCCCAATCATCATTTTGGATGAGGCAACCGCACTTGCAGATCCAGAAAATGAATATCTGATTCAAAAGGCAATATCTGAAATAACCAAGGACAAGACCGTAATAATGATTGCACACAGGCTTTCAACAGTCAAGAATGTGGACAATATTTTTGTTGTTGAAAACGGCCGCATCGTAGAGGAGGGCAATCACGACACCCTGGTTGAAAGTGACGGTTTGTATTCAAGAATGTGGGATGAGTTCAATCAGTCAATTCAATGGAAAGTAAAAAGTGAGGTGATATAATGTTGTCAGAGTATTTCATTAAAAGATTTGGACTGACAGAGAATGGTTCGGATAATCTGGTCAAGGGGATAATTTATACCGCACTTCAAAACGTCTCATTCATGTTTCCCGTAGGATTGTATGCATTGCTTCTCTACATTTGTATTGGGCCGTTGATGGGTGGCGAGATTGTAGACGCCAACCTGGGAATGTTCATCGTTGCAATCTTAATAATTCTTGGCATTATCTTTGCATTTTCATGGAAGCAGTACCATTTCGTATACAACACAACATATGTTGAAAGCGAAAACAGAAGAATCAATCTCGGTGAGAACCTAAGAAAACTCCCATTGTCCTTTTTTGAAAAGAGGGACCTTGCGGACTTGACTTCAACAATAATGAATGACTGTACTGACCTTGAGCATGTTTTCTCCCATGCAATTCCTCAGCTGTTGGGTTCAATATTATCATTAATGCTCGTTGCGATCGGTCTTTTCATCTTTGACTGGAGACTGGCAATCGCTCTTCTATGGGTGGTTCCTGTGGCCTTTGGAATAATGTATGTATCAAGGAATCTTGTTCAGAGAGGTTCTGAAATTGTCATGGAAGACTTGCTTGATTGCGGGGACTCCATGCAGGAATGCATTGAATCAATCAGGGACTTAAAGTCATATAATCATGAAAATGAGTACCTTTCAAAATTGTCAGGCCTTACAAGTAGGGTGGAAAGGTCAAGAATCAAATCAGAATTGATGGCTTCAGCAGGTGTAATCAGCGGAACTGTAGTTTTAAAGCTTGGAATGGTTTCAGTAATTATGTTGGGTTCATATTTGATTATGAATGGTCAGGTGTCAATTTACACTCTTTTGATTTTCCTGATTGCTTCAGCATCAATCTATGCTCCCGTTGAAAACGGATTGACCTTTTTGGCGGAGATACTGATGATGGACATCAAGATTGAAAGGAGCAAGGAAATTGAAGCTCAAGTGATTCCTGAAGGATTGAAGGATTACTCTATTGAAAGCTATGACATTGAATTTAGGGATGTGAACTTCAACTATGATGACTTGAAGGATGTATTGTCAGATGTCAGTTTTACTGCTCGCCAAGGGGAAGTTACTGCACTTGTAGGGCCTTCCGGAGGAGGCAAGTCCACAGTTTCAAAACTGGCCGCAAGGTTCTGGGATCCTGTATCCGGGACTGTCAGTTTGGGTGGTCAGGACCTGTCCAAATTGGATTCCGAAAAGCTTCTTGAAAACTTCTCCATAGTTTTCCAGGATGTAATCCTATTCAACAACACCATTTTGGAAAACATTCGCATTGGAAGAAAGGATGCAACAGATGATGAGGTAATTGAGGCTGCAAAGCTGGCTGAATGTGATGAGTTCGTTCAAAAGCTTCCTGATGGCTACAATACTGTCATAGGTGAGAATGGTGTGCTGTTGTCAGGAGGTCAAAGGCAAAGAATATCAATTGCAAGGGCATTGCTCAAGGATGCAAATGTCATTCTTTTGGATGAGGCAACCTCCTTTTTGGATGTTGAAAATGAGACAAAAATCCAAAGGGCATTGTCTACATTGATTAAGAACAAGACTGTCATTATCATTGCACACAGGATGCGTACAATTGCAAATGCAGATAAGATTGTTGTTCTGGATGATGGAAAGATTGCCGAGCAGGGTTCACCGGATGAGCTGATTGCCCGTGACGGTTTGTTTAGGAGAATGGTTGAACTGCAGAAATTAAGTGGGGAATGGGAGATTTAATTTTAATTATTTTTCCCATTATACTTTACATTTATTTAGGCGTACCTAAATTTAAATACTTTATTGAATATAACATATAAACATATAATTAATTTTAAGAAGGTGTGTACATGAGTACAATTATAGAATTTAAAAATGTGAACAAGGAGTATAAATCTGGGGATCACATTTTAAAAGCTATGGATGATGTTAATTTTACAATTGATGAGGGGGAATTTGTTGTAATCCTTGGACCGTCAGGTGCGGGCAAGTCAACACTTCTAAATCTTTTGGGAGGGCTTGATTCAGTCACCTCTGGTCAAATCATTGTAAACGGCAATCACGTAGAATCATTTAATGACAATCAACTGACAGAGTACCGTGCAAGCAATGTCGGTTTTATATTTCAATTTTACAACTTAATTCCAAACTTGACTGCAATCGAAAACATAGAGTTGATGAAGGACATTGTGGATGTGAACATAGATGGGTTGAGCGTGCTTGATTCAGTTGGTCTTAAGAGCCATGCCAACCAATTCCCGGCACAATTGTCCGGTGGGGAACAGCAAAGGGTGTCAATCGCCCGTGCTGTTGCAAAACAACCAACAATGCTTTTATGTGACGAGCCGACAGGAGCGCTTGACTCAAAAACAGGTGTTTTGATTTTAAACCTGCTTCAGAGCATGAGCAATGATAGGAATACCACAGTTATTATCGTAACTCACAATGCGATACTTGCTGAAGCCGCAGATAAGGTCATCAGGGTCAAAAACGGTCAAGTTGAAAGCATAGTCATCAATGAAAATCCAAAAAAGGTCGAAGATTTAGACTGGTGAGCGTATGCTTTTCAAGAAGATGTTGAGAGACATCTCCAGGCACAAGGCTCAATTCATTTCAATTTTTTTAATGGCATTTCTAGGGGTGTTTGTGTTTGCAGGTGTCGGCGGTGAGTCAGTCGGCCTTGAGGTAAACAGTGATAACTTTTATGAAGAAACTAACCTGGCTGACGGATGGATTTATTCTGGATACATCAATGACCTATTCATGTATCAGGTTGACTGTTTGGGAGCAACCACACAGATGGAAAGGCAGTTGGTCGTGGATTCGGTTGCGGATTTTGACAACGATCCTGACGTTACACTGCATTTTGTGGAAAACAACACAATATCAAAATTCTACCTGCTTGAGGGTGAAAAGTTAGATATTAATGATAAGGATGGCGTTTGGCTTGACAAAAGCTTTGCTGATGCTAAGGGATTGAAAGTCGGAGACAAAATCAAGTTTGAGTTTGAGAATTACACAATCGAAAAGCAAATCAGGGGGCTCGGATATTCTCCGGAATATGTTTATCATGCCTCAAGTTCATCTATCATTCCGGACTTTAATAAGATTGGGTTTGCCTACCTTTCATATAAGGCATTTCCGGAAGATACCGTTCCATACAATGTGCTGAATGTCAAGTTTGACGGAACTCCGGAAAATTACAATGATTTGTTGGACTATCACATGGGTGGATATTACAGTTCATTCGTTGAAAGGTCAGAGCACACCAGCGTAAGCCAGTTCGCTGATGAGATGGATCAGCACAGCATGATGGGAGACATTTTCCCAGTTGTGTTCATCTTGATTGCAATGCTGATTATTTTGACAACAATGAGAAGAATAATCACTCATCAAAGGACTCAGATTGGAATTTTAAAGGCTTCCGGATTCAAGAATCATTCCATAATTCTGCATTATGTCTCCTATGGTTTCTGGCTCGTCTTGGTTGGAGCTATTTTGGGATTGATCTTGGGACCAATCACATTGCCTCCTTTATTCTACCCGTCAATGAGCGCAACATATAAGCTGCCTGTATGGGAGCCTGCATGGAGCATGGAATTTGTATATGTGGCTGCACTGATGGTCATAGTGTCTCTTGCCGTTTCATACTATTCGGTCAAGGGTATTTCAGATGAAAAGCCTGCAGATACAATAAGGCCTAAAGTGCCTAAGATTTCCACTTCAGGTTTTATTGAAAGGCTAAGCATTTGGAAACGATTGTCATTTAATATTCGTTGGAATTATCGTGATGCGCAAAGAAACAAGTTCCGTGCATTGATGACAATTGTGGGAGTAATTGGATGTTCAGCGCTTTTGGTATGTGCATTCGGAATGTATGATGGAATGAATGACCTTAAGGATTGGGAATATACACAAATCAATCATTATGACTCAAAACTGGTAATTGAAGAGGATACAGCACAATCTGTAATTGATGATATCGCTGAAGATGTAAATGGTGACGAGATAATGGAGTCCGCCATTGAAATAGAATCGGACGGCACAAAAAAATCCGGTTCGTTGCTGGTGATGAATGATACAAATCTGATTACACCAACAGACTATGACAGGAATCATGTTGAAATTGAAGATGATGAGGTATCCATTTCTGAGAAGATGGCAAAGATGCTTGATGTAGGCGTTGGCGACACTGTAAAATGGCATGTCATGGGTTCTGATAAATGGGTTAAAACAAAAATCGACAAGATTCACGCAGATCCTATATCTCAAGGGTTCATAATGTCTGCAGACAAGCTTGAAGACCTTGACTTGAACTACACTCCAACAAGCATTGTCACAGCCGAGCATGTAACACAGAATTATGATGGCGTGAAGGCAGCCAACTCAATGAAGGACATGACTGCAAGCTGGGATGAGATGACTGAGGCAATGTGGCTTCTCATATATATTCTGATATTCTTCGCATGCCTGTTGGCGGTGGTCGTATTGTACAATCTGGGATTGCTGTCATTTACAGAAATCGAGCGAGAAATTGCGACACTGAAAGTATTAGGATTTAAAACAAGGGCATTAAGGAAATTATTATTAACACAGAACCTATGGTTTACAGCTATTGGATTCATATTCGGATTGCCTGTAGGTTATTTCATTCTGGCGATAATGTGGGAGTCCTCCGGTGATTCATTCTACATATTGCCGTCAATATCCATTACAAACTTCCTGTTGACATTGGTGATAACATTTGCACTGTCAATACTTGTAAACCTTATGTTTTCACGTAAAATTAAGAAATTGGACATGGTGGAATCCCTTAAAAGTGGTGAGTGAATGTTAGCAAAGAAGATGATTAGGGATATAAGGAATCACAAGATTCAATTTATCTCCATATTTCTAATGGCCTTTTTAGGCGTTTACGTATTTGTAGGGTTCGGTGCGGAATCATTCGGATTTGAACAAACTGCAGATACTTATTATGATGAAACAAATCTTGCCGACGGTTGGATTTACACAACCAACTTGGATGATGATTTTGTTGATAAGGTAAATGGTCTGAGTCTTACAAAGGATTCAGAGAAAAAGTTGATAGTCGATTCGATAGCGGATTTGGAAAATGATCCAGACATCACGCTCCATTTCCTGCAGGATGATGACATTTCAAAGTTTTATCCAGTTAAGGGAGAAGACTTTAACTTGTCCGATGGTGACGGCGTATGGTTGGACATCCGATTTGCAGAAGCAAGGGACCTGAAGATTGGGGACAACATCACCTTCGAGTTCAACGGAATTGAGGTTGAAAAGGAAATCAAGGGACTGGGTTATTCTCCGGAGCATTTATATCAAACTTCCGACTCATCTATGATACCGGATTACAACAAGATGGGTTTTGCGTACATGTCCCATAAAGCATTTCCAATGAGTGATGTTCCGTACAATGTCTTGCTCGTTAAGTATACAGGAAATTCCTCAAGTTATGAAAAGCAGCTTGACAATGACCTTGACAGGGACTATTCATCATTCATGCCAAGGGCTCAGCATCCAAGTTTTGCAGAGTTCCAGGACGAAACAGAACAGCACAAGATGATGACAGATTTCATTCCGTTGATATTCATTATCATTGCAATGCTGACACTATTGACAACAATGACTAGAATCATCAATAACCAGAGGACACAAATTGGTGTTTTGAAGGCTTTAGGATTTAAAAACAGGTCAATAATGATTCATTACATCTCATATGGGTTCTGGATGGTTCTTGCTGGAAGCATCCTGGGATTTATTCTAGGTCCTCTAACACTGCCTCCGATAATGTTTGAGGAGATGCAGCAACTGTACTCCATACCTTATTGGCTGACAGGATTTGACAACAGTTTCATTGTTGTAACCGTTGCGATGGTTGCCCTTTCAGCATTGGTTTCATATTTCGCATGCAGAAAGATTGTGGGCGAATCCCCATCAAGTGCAATAAAACCGAAAGTTCCAAAAGTGTCCACTTCAGGATTTGTGGAACGATTCGGGTTCTGGAAGAAATTGTCATTCAATGCAAGATGGAACTATCGGGATGCAAAAAGAAACAAATTCAGGGCATTGATGAGTATTGCAGGAGTTCTTGCATGCACATTGATTCTTGTTGCATCATTCGGATGCATGGATGGCTTTGATGAGATGAAGGAATGGTCTTACACAGACATTAACCACTATTCATCAAAACTGGTTCTTGAGGACAATGCAACAGACTCCCAAATCGACCATATTGTCGAGGAGGTTGACGGCGAGAAACTGATGGAATCAGCAATTGAAATCAAATCGGGTGATGTCAAGAAGTCGGGCGTCGTAACGGTGCTTGATGATAACGAGCTGTACACTCCTACAGATGACGATAAAAATCCAATTGAGATATCTGATGATGAGATATCACTTTCCAAAAAGATGGCTGAGCTATTGGACGTTAAAGTTGGTGACACAGTCAAATGGCATATCCTGGACTCTGATAAGTGGATTGAAACAAAAGTCACTAACTTGCATTCAGATCCGACATCACAGGGCATTGTAATAACAAAGGAAAAACTGGATGATTTGGGCTTGAACTACACTGTAACCAGTGTTATATCAGATAAGGATGTCGACGACAATTTCACAGGTGTCAAGACAATATTTTCAATGGATTCCCTGACCGACAGTTGGGATGAGATGATGGAATCTTCAATGAGCGTCATATATCTGCTGGCGGCATTTGCAGCGATATTGTCCCTGATTGTATTGTATAACCTTGGGCTCCTGTCATTTACAGAAATCAAGCGGGAGTTTGCAACACTTAAGGTATTGGGATTCAAGTCAAAATACTTGAGAAAGCTATTGCTCACACAAAACCTATGGTTCACCACAATAGGATTCATCATTGGAGTTCCATTAGGTCGTGAAGCGTTGCAATACCTTTGGGGAACAATGGGCGATTCATTCTATCTGAAAGCCACTCTGTCCTTTAAAACATTAATAATAACATTTGTAATAGTTTATGTTGTTTCAATTTTCGTTAATTTGATGTTTTCCGGTAAGCTCAAGAAATTGGACATGGTGGAATCCCTAAAGGATAATGAATAGTATTTAATTTCCTTTTTAATACTTGAGAAGTGACAAAATCTTTAAGAACCATCTCTTTTCAAGTATTATTAAGGTGATATCATGGTTGAGGTTACAAGTGAATCAAAATACATGGATTTGTTGAATGAGTTTCCTTTGCTCAAAACAGATCTTGTCAAGAAGAATTACAAGTTCAAGTTTTTGGTAACTCCTATGGGCAAGATTTCCCTTTGGGAAGCAAATCTTGCTGAAGTCAGCCAAAAGGTTGAGTTGTCAGTTGAAGAAACAGTTTCATTATTCAGTGAGTTAATTAACTCATATTAACTTTTTTTTAATAAAATTAATAAATGAAGTGTATAAGATAATTAATCATGAATTCAATTGAGGAAGCAGTTCACTTGTTTGAAAAAGGTTACAGGTGTTCACAGGCGGTTTTTGCCGCATTCAGTGAGGACTATGGCCTTTCAAAGGAGCATGCCTTGAAAATTGGGGCTTGCTTTGGAAGTGGAATGCGCAAAGGGGAAGTTTGTGGGGCTTGTACTGGGGCCCTGATGGTGTTGGGCTTGAAATATGGTGAAAACAAGTCAAAAAGCGATGAGGTTTGCCACAGGTTTTTGGACGAATTTGAAAAGGAAAACGGGTCATATATATGTCGTGACTTGCTTGGTTATGACATTGGAACTCCTGAAGGTGTGAAAGAAGCTGTTGATAATAACCTATTCAAGGAATTCTGCCCTAAAATGGTGGAATCCGCTGCAAGGATTGTTGATGAAATCTTGAAGTAGGTGATATGATGGGTAAAAAGGGAATTGGTGTAATCATAATAGTTTTGGTAATTGTTTTGACATTGGTTGCTTTTTATTCTTTAAATGAGTCTCAAACTGTTGCAACTGGTAATGTTACCAAGCTGAATGTCTCTTCTGAAGGGCCGTTTCCATTGTCTGATTTGATAGATGAAATTGAAAACAAGTCCTATTATGAGGGCTATGACAATGACACGTTAAATTGGATGAAATCCTTGGGAAACAAGTCAGTCTTTTCAGGAAATGGAATGTTTGTGGTAATGAGTCCGAATGACGCAAGCAAGATTCCTTCAGTTTATGCAACTGATGTTTTCATTAATGAATTTTTCGAATGCAACGTTTTAGATACTCGTTCTTTAGGAGATGTTAAATATCCTAAGGATGTTTTGCTTGTTGAGAATGTAAATTACTTAGGGGAAGAAATAGAGGATATTCCTGGCGGAGGTGCATAATCTATTTTCCTATTATTTTTTTTAAATTAACATATCACAATATCATGATATGACAACATTTAAATACATAATCATATCATAATATGTAAATATATAATATATGTGATGACTATGGAAAAAAATAATCTTGAAAATACAAATGAGGACATGTGTGAAGTATTCGACTCACATGATGACGTTGTAAGTCGTGTACGTGAACGCATACCTGATGAAACTGAATTCGCTGAGCTTTCAGAATTCTTCAAAATATTTGGAAATCCAACAAGATTAAAAATTATTTCCCTACTCAGTATTGAGGACCTATGCGTATGTGACATATGTGATGCACTTGATTTGAACCAAACCACTGTTTCAAATCAATTGAGGATATTACGTGCAAACAACATTGTAAAATACCAAAAGGAAGGTAAAATGGCAAGATATTCACTTACTGACCTTCACATAGAGATGATTTACAAAGTAGGATTAGAACATATATTAGAATAATTTTTAATTGGTGATACTATGGCTGAAAATAGATGTTATGATGCGGACTGTGTAGATGAGAACTGTTACAATCCCGAACATTACAATTACATCTGTTTTGATCCAAACTGTGAAGAAGTTCACTGTACAGATTCTAATCATTATGATAAACAGTTATTGAAAGACTATCAAGAAAATTCAGATTTAAGTATATACGATCACAGAGAAGAGATTGACTATGATGAGGATGTTGATATAAACTTATGTAGTTGTCCTGATTGTGCAGATGACCATGATCACGACCATGACCATGGGCATGACCACCATCATCACCATCATGAGCATGAAGTGGAAGATTCTTGTTCTGATCCTGATTGTGGTTGTCATGATGAACATGAGCATTCTCATGAGCATGAGCATCATCATGACCATGGACATGAGCATCATCACGAGCATGAGCATTCTCATGAGCATG
>NZ_JAGAXX010000054.1 GCF_017940815.1 Methanobrevibacter sp. | reverse complement strand
CTGTCATTCCAAATCTTGGTAACATTAACGCTAGTAACCTCAGGAACATGAGTATTAGTCAAAGTATAATTACCCAAAGTTGAATTAGTAACTGAAACAGTATAATTAGCAACTTTTACTTCTTTAACTGTATAATTGATCTTAGCACCGTTAGAATAAACAGGCAAATCAGTGAAATTACCTTTCCAACCAGTAGCATTAGTTAAATCAATACTGCCTACTAAACCAGTATCATTCCACAACTCAACAGTAACCTTAACAGGTCTCAAACCATCCTGGTTATTGGAATCGTTCCAAATTTTGGTAACATTAACGCTAGTAACCTCAGGAACATGAGTATTGGTCAAAGTGTAATTACCCAAAGTAGAATTAGTGATTGAAACAGTGTAATTGTCAACACTGACCTCTCCAATTGAGTAAACAATCTTCTTACCATTCCTATAAACAGGCAAACCAGTGAAATTACCTTTCCAGTTATTGCTCTCATTCAAGACAATGCTTGCAACTTGATTATCACCATCAAACAATAAAACAGTGATATTTTCAGGTCTCAAGCCATCCTGGTTATTGGAATCATTCCAAACCTTAGTCACATTAACACTAGTGGTTTCAGGAACATGAGTATTGGTAATTGTATAATTGCCCAAAGTAGAATTGGTTACTGAAACGGTATAATTGTCAACATTAACCTCGCTAACTGTATAAACAATCTTATGTTTACCATCATAAGCAGGCAAATCAGCAAAAGAGCATTTCCAATTGTTGCTTTCATTCAAAACAGTGCTGTTAATCAGGACACCGTCAGCATACAATCTGATAGTGATGTTTGCTGGTCTCAATCCATCCTGGTTGTTGGTATCATTCCAAACCTTTGTGATATTGATTGAAATGTCCTCGTCACTGACAACAATGATGACTGTTTCATTGCTGATTTCTGTGTAGTATGTTGTCTCATTATACCATGCCTTGATAATGTACACTCCAACGCCCAAATCAGTTAGGTTAATATCTATTGAACCGTTGATGTCAGTTCTTGCTGAACCGCTTCTGATTTTTTCACCGGTTTCATTGTCATATACCTCATAATAGATTACCTGGTTGTCTTCCAAGTCATCTAGGTAAATGTTATTTCCATCATAGTTTTCATATCCTAAAACTGGTGTGAGGTCGACATTTGGAGTTGTCCTGTTTTCAAGAACACCGTTGTGATAGAATGGGAATGTGATATTCCTTATGGTAATATCAGTTTTTCCATTATCTCTACTATGAATTGCATTAGCAATATTGTCTCCACCAATATGGCTGAAACTGACTATTTTATCATCATCTGCATGATATACAGTTCCATTTTTAGGAGCTGCTAACAAATAATAGGATTTAGCTTGATTGTCGAAGAACTTTGAGTCATGCACATTCAATGAGGCACGCTGGTCAGTACCCCAACCTTCAATATAGATTGCAGAACCGTTAACTGCAGTATTGTCAAAGAAATCCGCTTGAATATCTGCATTCAAGGAGTTGTATATGTGGAAAGCACCACCTAATCCTCTTGTATAATAATCATCAATGACACCGGTTGCATGATTGGCCTTGAATGTTGAATTCTTGACCACCAAATTATTGGCAGATGCAATTTCTGCAAAACCTCCGCTTTGAGCGGTGTTGTTATATGCATAGATGTCTTCCATATACAAGTTAGAACCGGCACTGTATACTCCACCACCGTTATCACTAGCCTTATTGGATGAAATATTGTTGTGGGTCAGATTTGTATTGCTACCCTCCACGTATATTCCTCCACCTTGACTGAAGAATCCTTCAGCTTCATTGAAAGTGATATTGTTGTTGGTGAATAGGGTGTTATTTCCATTTACAACGATTCCCCCACCTGAAAAAGCGGCGTTATGAGTAAACTCGTTATTATCGAATACTGTGGAACTTCCGTTGATTACTATTCCACCACCCCAACCGTTTTGGTTGAACAGAGGGTCATCCCAATTCAAAATAGCTTCATTGTTATTGAATTTGGAATCGCGAACTATGGTGTTGTTTCCTACTATATATGTTGAACCTCCACTCTCAGCATTATTCCTAAGTGAAGTCACATTAGTGAAGTTGTTCTTATTACCTGAAACGTAAATTGCCCCACCGAAATAATCGGCATGACAGTCAGAAACGCTTACATTTTCAAAAGAACAGTTTCTTCCTGAAACATGCAAACCTCCACCGAACATTGTCGCATTGTTGCCGTCAAGTTTACAGTTTTGTATTACGGTATTATCACCCTCAACATAAGAGGAACCACCGTATTTTGCGGTGTTGTCAGTTGAATTGACATTGTCAAAGAATGCATTATCACCTAAAATATAAACGGCACCACCAACACCAGAGCCTTCAGTTCCATTATCCAATGCTTTATTATTGTCTAATGTTGAATTTACCATAAGAGTATTCTCTCCTTCAATATAGGATGAACCTCCTCTTGAAGCGGTGTTGTTTGTTGAAGTTACGTTGATGAATTTGGAGTTACTTCCTATAACCCAAATAGCACCACCGTCAGTGCCTGCATTGTTATTGGAAACGTTTACATCCTTGAATGTACTGTTGTCACAGAAAATAGCAAGGCCTCCACCTTCAGAAGAAGCATTGTTGTTTACAAATATACAATCATCCACATAGGTAATGTTCATCTTGTAAAAGTCAACAGCTCCTCCCCTATCGGCAGTGTTGTTGATACATATACAATTGAGCATGTCCACTTCCTGAATTTCAAAAATGTGGATAGCTCCACCTTGAGCCCTGTCATCACTACGTTTACCTTTAGCATCGTTGTTTGTGAAATTTGAATTTACAAATTCAAGCACAAGACCATAAGCAAGACTTGCATCGGTTGCAACGTCAATAGCTCCACCGTTACCGTCAGTAGCAGTGTTGTTGTCAAACTCTGAGTCATAAATGTTGAATGGACCTCTTAATGCACCACCATAAGGAGCCTTATTGTCCACAAATGTTGAATTTTTGATATCAGTTACAGTGTTACAGGACCAGATGGCTCCACCACCATGATTGATTTCATTGGTTTCACCATAAGCTGAGTTGTTGGTGAATGTGGAATTTTGAATAACCCAATTCTGTCCGCCCTGATTTCTGATAGCTCCACCACTGACTGCAGCGGTGTTGTTGGCGAATGTGACATTGTCGATTATTCCATCATTTGCATTCCATCCGATATAAATTGCCCCACCGTGTTCAGTGGAATTACCGTTTATCATGGTCATGTTCTGCAAGACAACATTATTGACATTATCGTTAATGTGGAATATGCCTGACTTGTTTTCAGCATTTAAAACGGTTTTATTCAAACCGATTATTGTCAATGGCTTATCAATCACCATTGATCCTGAAATGTCATTGTAGTAGACATCATCCACAAGATACAAAGTATCTCCCGGATTTGCAGCATCAATAGCAGCTTGAATACCTGAAAAATTACCTGAAACTAGAGTGTACAGCTTGCCCCTTTTCATCACAGAAGGGTCATCATTATAATAAGCTATATAATTGTAATCCCCGAAAGGAAGGTCACTGTAATCATAGGTAATTTGACCGTTACTGTCAGTTAAATCAGTAAAGTTGTCCACTAAATTTCCATTAGAGTCATATACTTCAACTGTGACCTTTTTATCTGGCAAAGTGAATTTGGTTCCTTCAGATGGATCAATCGGAGATTTGGATTCGCCATCCCAGTAATATAAATTACTTTTTCCAGTACTTCCGGAAATCGCATTTCCCAAATCGACTGATAGGGTCGGGGTTAAAGTGTTACTTCCCCCAATAACATTCAAATCAATGGATCCTCCAAAAGAGGACTCTGAAATTTCACTGCCCTCACCGTTGGAGAAAACAACAGCACCATTTTTCGCATCATTGTCGATGAAATAACAATCATCAATTACCAGGCCCTCACCATTGGAGTTAATTGCTCCTCCTTGGCTCCACCCATCAGTAACAGAGTTTCCTGTGAAATTACAGGATTTAATTTTGATGTTTCTGCCATTTTGGATAAAAATCGCTCCACCATTAGCAGCAACATTATTCTCAAAATTACAATTACTGACAGTTGAGGAGTCACCATTTAAATTGATGGCTCCAGCATTGCCTGTCCAAATCGCACGGTTATTTGTGAAGTTACAATTATCAATTACAGTGTTTGTAGCTGCATCTGAAGCTGAAACTGCAGCACCATATTGATTTCTACAGTTGTCAAAATTACAGTTGGTCACCTTACAGTCAGAATTCTGAATATTCACGCTGCACCAAGGACCCTCATTTCCGTTATTAGAAAAGTTAATGTTTTTTAATGTAATTCCAGATGCGCTTAATTTAAATATTTTTGTTGCAACAGCTATTGTAGAATAACTGTCCGGATTGGAACTACTTCCTCCACTAATAATCAAATTAGGAATGTTAACATCAACTCCTTGAAACCCCCATTGATCTCCAGAAAAACTCAATGAGCTATTTCCCAGATATACGGTGTCTCCGTCCTGAACATTTCCGGAATTTAAATAATCTTGAAGGTCTTGTAATGTTGAACCAGTGAAATCATGTGTAGCAGACAATGTATCATCATCAGCCACCTGTAAAACATCAGTTGTTTGTGACACAGAATCTTTCGTATTATCTAATGTAATATTATCCATTGCTGAATCTTCAGATGCACAAACTACTCCCACTAAAGATACGAACAAGAATAATATCAAAACAAATACTATCGTATTTTTCATCTTGATATTATCTCCTCCATTTATAAACAATTTTTTACTTACCCGTATAATAAATCAGATTTATTATACCAATTTAATCATAATATGATTAAATCATAAAAGAATGTTCAATTAAAAGTTCAATAATATAAACAAGTTAATCGAAAAAAAATAATTAATTTAATAAATTAATCAATAACAACATTCTCCTACATCATATAATTATATAAAATAACATATATAAAGTTTAACATAAAATCAAAGTTACAATGAGCAAATAAAAACATATTCAAATAAACAACCTTACATTAAATATCAAAAAATATGAATGATATAGCAAAAATATCTTCCATAAAACGTTTATGGATTAGCAAAAAAAAATTAAATTGAAAAATCAGATTAAAATAAAAAAAATAAATGGAAAATCTATAATTCCCCATTTGCGCGTCTTTCATCCAATAGCTTGAGACCTAAGTCACCCAGCTTGTACTTTTGAATCTTACCACTTGTTGTAAGCGGGAACTCATCGACAAAGAACACGTATTTAGGCACCTTATATCTCGCAATTGAACCAATGCAGAAGTCACGAATGTCCGCTTCGGTGACATCCTCAAAGCCATCCTCCTTGATGATGAATGCTCCGACGATTTCACCGTATTTCTCATCAGGGATTCCTGCAACCTGAACGTCCTGAACGCAGTCATTTGTGAAAAGGAACTCCTCGATTTCACGAGGGTAGATGTTTTCCCCACCACGGATGATCATGTCCTTGATTCTTCCGACAATTGAATAATAACCGTCCTCATCCACTGTCGCAAGGTCTCCTGAGTGAAGCCATCCGTCAGGCTCGATTGTTTCAGCGGTCTTTTCAGGCATGTTGTAGTAACCTTTCATCACGTTGAAACCTCTGCACATGATTTCTCCTTTTTCGCCAGGCCCTAATTCCTCACCGGTTTCAGGATCAACTATCTTGACCTCAATGTTCGGGAACTTACGGCCGACAGTGTTGATTTTCTTCTCGAATGAATCCTTTGCGTTTGTTTGTGTAAAACCAGGTGCTGCCTCGGTAAGTCCGTATACGCTGGTTATTCCTTTCATGTTCATTTTCTCAATCGCATCCTTCATGGTCTCGACTGGGCATGTGGATCCCGCCATGATACCTGTACGAAGTGAGCTCATGTCGAACATCTCAAACATAGGGTGATTCATCATTCCGATAAACATTGTAGGAACTCCATAGATTGAAGTGCACTTTTCCTTCTGGATTGATGAAATTGCTAAAAGAGGGTCATATTCCTCTAGAACAACCATGGTTGAACCGTGGGTGATAACTGCCATGACCCCAAGCACTGTACCGAAACAATGGAATAAAGGCACCTGAAGAAGCAATCTGTCCTCAGGAGTGTAGTACATGTTTTCTCCAATGTAGTAGCCGTCGTTTACGATGTTACGTGATGTGAGCATTACACCTTTTGGGAACCCTTCGGTTCCTGAAGTGTACTGCATGTTGATTACGTCATGTTGGGTTACGGAATCCTTGACCTTCTGGTACTCGTCATCGTCATAGTTCATACCTAATAAAAGCAATTCATTGGTGTTGTACATTCCACGGTGCTTTTCCTGACCGACATGGAAAATGAATTTCAAGTGAGGAAATTTCTCAGCGACAAGATGTCCCCTAGCGCAGGTCTTGAGCTCAGGCACTAATTCATTGATGATGTCAAAGTAGCTTGTGTCCCTGAACGCATCGGTCATCGCCAATGCCTTCATGTCTGACTGCTTAAGCACGTATTCAAGCTCATGTGACTGGTAGGCAGTGTTGACTGTAACGATTGTAGCGCCTATCTTTGCGGTTGCAAACATGTAGGTCAGCCATTCAGGCACGTTCTTGGCCCATATGCCCACATGGTCCCCCTTCTCGATTCCGATAGCCAACATTCCTTTTGCAAGGTTGTCAACCCTTTCGTCAAATTCCTTGTATGTAAATCTTAAATTTCTGTCTGGATAAATAATAAACTCATGATCAGGTTGCTTTTCAACCATTGATTCGAAAAACTTTCCTAATGGAAGTTCTGTAAATAATTCACTCATACTTTCACCTCTAAATATTATTCAATAAAATAACTTAACCAAAATACAAATCATTAATGCAATCCCAAATGCAATGTGTTCAAGTGTAAATCCAACCTGGCTGTGTAAAATCTATCCACTTTTGGCTCGAAAGTTATTTTATTCATTCTCAATTCCCCCTCTAGTATGGAGTGTAAAGGACTGCTAATATCCTAGCGCCGTCTTCGCTTTTTGCGTGGAGGTGGTGTGGAACCGCTGAGTCATAGAAAATGGTGTCTCCTACACCTATTGAAAAGGTGTCCTTGCCGTATATGACTTCAATTTCACCTTCAAGTACGTAAATGAACTCTTCACCTTCGTGAGATGATAATTCCTTTTCCCCTTCTTCAAAGTCTATGTCTATCATGAACGGGTCGATGTTTCTGTCAATCTTTCCCGCACCTAATGAGTGGAACTCTAGGTTGGTTGCGTTGGTTACGTCTTCCCTACCGGAGAAATATAATGAGTTTTCGGTTTTTCCTCCACGGGTTACAACAGGTCCAAGCTCCGGTGTGTCATCCAGGAATGTTCCGAGCCTTACTCCTAACGCCCTTGCCATTTTGGTTAATGGAGTGAGTGATGGAATTACTTCACCAGCTTCCATAGCCTCAAGGACTTCCTGCTTTACGCCACTTCTTTCGGCAAGTTCTTCTATAGACATGTCCTGTCTAGCTCTAATGTCTTTAATTTTTTTTGCAAAGTCTTCGTTTGTCATATATTTCACACAATTTCTTAATTTACACTTAAATGATTTAAGTATTAATAATTATATTCGATAATATATTTAAAAGTATCCAAAAATTATCTTGATTTTGATTTAAATTGATTAGAAAATATATTAAAAAATTTAATTAAATTGCATCAATGTTTAAAAAAATTGCCCCTCAAATATACATCTGGAAACAATGATTGAAATTGAAAAATTGATTTGATTGGCCCACACTACAATATTTCAATGATTACAACTCAAAATTGATTTTAATGAATGAAATTATGTTCAAATAAACAAAAAAGCTTTTATAGCTTGAAAACCAACTAATTAATGTAAAGATTTTCCCCATCTTTACAAGAAAAAGACTATATTAGAAATGAGATTTCCAGAACATAGGGCTAATTCAATTTAGCCCTTATTCAAATACGTTTAAATATTATTAAGTTACATATATATTATTAGAAAAACATTTTATCGGTGTTTTTCTATTTCTTAAATATTTTCATGAAAATTTAAACGACAAACACGTTGAAGCAGTGTTAAAATGTATTGTTATCTGGTTTAACCTTAATTGGTTGGGCTGGATAATATTAATACTGCTTTTGTTTAATTATGACTGCTTTTTTTCCAAACTTACATTTCAAAAAAAATAATTTATATACTTTTAAATTAAAAAATATCAATCAAGGTGAAAACTTGAAAAGAAAAACCAAAATAATTCTTATTGCGGTTCTGCTTATTGTTCTGGGTTGTCTCATAATGTATGAAAACTACCAGGATGAAAACTCAACATACCAGGTGCTGGGCAACAACAGTCTTGGAACCGTCGAGAAGATAATTTATGGAAATGCAAGTGCGAACAATTCCATTGCACTGATTACAGGAATCCATCCAAGGGAAAAGCTTGCAATCAATCCTGAAATCAAGGCTGCAAAGGAATATGCCAATGAAAACGATGACATTAAAATTATCCATTATCAGGTAAACGTAACAAAAGACCCTAAAAACTACAAGAAAAGCAGGGCCAACGGTGAAAGCCTTGTGCATGACTTCGTGAATCCCGACGTCACAAAATCCGATGCGGACTGCGTGATCATCAGCCATTCACACGTCGAGTGGTACGGTGAAGGATTCTATGTTGCAACTCCTGAAATGGACAATGTGTCTGTCGAAATATCACAAAAAATCAACAACACAACAGACTTCAACTACTATCCAAGAACCGGAAACGAGTCATACAAGTCAACATCCGCAGTTCTGGTGTCAAAGCCTATCGCACAGGCAGGATACCCTACTTTCGTTTATGAGATTCCTGAAAACATCACAAAGCAGGATTCAACAGACAAAATGAAAGAGTTATTTGATTTGATGGTAAAATATGCTTGCAAATAGCATAATTACCTAACTTTTTTTAACTTTAAATGACATATATTTATTCATGCAACTGAATGAATATCTAGACTATGTAAACAGCGGCAAGAGAATCGTAGGCATGTCAGAGGAACACAAGTTCATGACAGAGATGCTTCACGAGGCACTGATCATCACCCATAAGATCAACAACGAATACCACACACCTGAAGAGATTCAGGAACTTTTCGCCGAACTGACCAACAGTCCCGTAAACAGGACATTAGGGCTGATGCCTCCCTTCAACACAGATTTCGGAAAGAACATCCACATCGGAGAGAACGTGTTCATAAATTCCGGCTGCAAGATGCAGGATCAGGGAGGAATCTACATTGGAAACGACGTTCTAATCGGGCACAACGGATGCCTGTTGACATTGAACCATGTTGAGGATCCGAATTCCCGTGCGGACATGCACCCAAAACCCGTCCACATTGAGGACAAGGCATGGCTTGGCTCAAACGTCACAGTCCTTCCTGGAGTCACAATAGGTGAGGGCGCAATCGTTGCTGCAGGGGCCGTGGTTACCAAGGATGTGGAGCCTGGAACAATTGTCGGAGGAGTTCCCGCAAAACTAATCAGAAAAGTGAGTGAGGAATAGTGTCAATATAATTGAAAATATGACTAATTAAAATTAGACTATATCAAAAACATACTCCATTATTTATCATGTCATTAAAATAATTGATTGGCATGTAGAATTTCAATTATCTTAAATGTGATACATATAGATGACACGGCAGATAAAATCCAATTTCATATTAGATTAAAAATATATACTAACACCGACAAAGATTTAATTAATTTTAAAAAAGGACTGTTTTATATGTTAAGTATTAATCAATGTTACTTAGATTTTGTAGATAAAATCTTGAAAAGCGGAAAGGAAACATACAAGGACTCAAATCATCATTTGCTAGAAAGCTTAGGTAACTTTTACGTAATAGATGACCCGATGGACTTGAAATTCAGGGCAAAATACCAAAACTACACCACAGACATGATGTTGGCCGACATCAAATCCGGAAAATACGACATCGAGGGATGCCCAATCAAAAGCGACGCGCTATACGAATACGTGAAATCCGTGGAAGACCCTGACATCATCAACAACACACAGGGATTCGTATACACATACCCTAACCGTATATTTGCACATTTCGATGTTGACCAGTTCGAAAGCATGAAAAAGAGAATCTTGACAGCTACCGGATCAAACCGTGCGGTTGCAGTTACAATCAACCCTATTGAGGATGCCGAAGAGGAAGACATTCCATGCCTCCAATTCGTTCAATGCCTTGTCCGTGACAACGAACTGACAATCCACTGTATATTCAGAAGCAATGACATATTCGGAGCATTTTACTCAAACATGTTCTTCATAGCTTACCTTGGATTGAAAATGAAGGAAGAGGTCAACAAGGAAATCGTTGGAGAAAAATTGAACTTCGGCGGAGTCCACTACCACTCAACCTCCGGCCACATCTACAATACTGACATAAAAGCAGCACGCAAACTAATAAAAGCAAATAAATAAGGTTTTTTAACCTTATTTTTTAATTGTTATCTTATTTTTGATGGTTAATTTACCATATTTTGAGGAAATGGTGTATTTTCCAACCTTATACTTTTTGGTGATTTTCAAGGTTGCAATTCCCTTCTTGTTGGTCTTTACCTTGTAGGTCTTGCCCTTGAACTTAAAGGTTATTTTCTTGTTTTTAAGGATTTTACCCTTGGAATTCAATAATTTGGCTTTGAACTTAATGGTCTTTCCTTTCTTGACTGTCTTGTCCTTGGTTATTATTGTGGATTTTACTGTGATTTTATTGGACACCTTGAATCCCTTGTATTCGGCAGTTATTGTGTACTTGTTCGGTTTTAGGGATATTTTTAGTGAAGCGTAGCCGTTTGAATCGGTGTATCTGTAATAGGTCTTGCCGTTGACTGTGAACTTGACTTTAAGATTTTTGACAGCATTCCCATTGTCGTCAAATACGCGAACCTTATAGCTTGATCCGGCACCGTAATACATTGTCACTGCCTTGTTTTCAGTGATCCTTTTGATAACCGTGATATTTTGGGATTTCATCTCACCGTTTAATGGGTTGACGATTTCAATTACATAATTGCCCGGAGTTAAATCTATGTTTATCCAGGCAATAGCATTCTCATCAGTGTTCAAATTATAATCTTTTGAGTTTAGTGACAGTGTAACGTTAGCGTTTTTCAAAGGGTTTCCATAATTGTCAAGCAACTTGAACTGATACTGTGAATTTAAAGTCTTGACCTCATTAGCGGAAACAATAGTTGAAAGGACTGTAACGTTGGATTTCAAATCGGATGAGAAATAACAATCTCCTTTATATGAAGCAGATATCTCATTTGAACCTAAACTCTTAAATATGTGAGTGAGAGTTCCATATCCTTCAACAAGACCCACTACAAATTCCTCACCATCCAAAACAAAGGTCACGTTACCGTTGCTTACAACATCACCATAATGGTCTGTTACGTTTACATGAATAATCACAGGATTATACTCATTGTCATAGTTCAACTCGATTTTTGTGAAACCGTATGATATAAACCTGCCATTTGCATTTGATGAGATATATCCCACAGCCTCAAATCTGGCTGAAACATCATACTCATCTGGAATCAATTTCAGATGGATTCTGGCAACGCCATTGACAATATTTACTGGATAATCGGTGCCGTTGATTGTGAATATTAAAATTCCATTGTTTACAGGACGACCATATTGATTTAAAACTGTTGCAGTGATATTGAAACCGTCTTCAGGATTGTCTGACAATATTATTGTTGTGTTGATCTCATTCAATACTGTAAATGCCTTAATGCATGCAACTTGAGAGTTATAAGTGTGAGTGGAATATTTCCAGGTTAAATTGAATATATCAACCCAGTTTATTCCGTCATAACTTAAAAATGAAAAATTTTCAGTGTAAAACAATTTATTCAATGAAACCTTCTCTGAAATCGGGAAAGCGGCTTCACCATCAACAGTTATATTGAAAACAACCTCAAAAATGTCTCCGGCCTTAAGAGGAATCATCTGGTTCAAGTCAATTGTGTAATATCCAATATCTGAAAATCCGCTTTGAGTGTGCTTCAAAACACTATTGACATAAATTGATACTGTATAATTGGTTAATTTTTGGAAATATGTGGACACCGCAGCCAAATACTCATCATCAGTTGCATTAAATACATTCTTGTACCATACAGTGCTTGAAGAGTTTAAAAAGAAATCAGTTTTGCCCGGAATGTCATACTGATAGTTCTTATCGAATTTGATTGTATCATTCAATATGAAAGTGTATGTGATGTCATCCCTTCCGACCTGTGCGCATTTGTAGTCATAATAAGACACGTAATAATATCCATTTTCACCACTTCCAGTTCCCCAACTGTTTTTGATTATCCAGGCACCATCCCCTGCAGGGGTTGTCTTGAAGTTGCTTTTTGAGTAATTGTCATCCCAACCGACAATGGTCACAGCATGGTTTGCTCCGCTAGACCCTGAATAATAGTAACTTTTACCATTGGAATATGAGCCTGACCAGTAGATGCTTGTTGCAACTGCTCCATATTCAAGAATCGCCTTTTTAATCGCATCGTTATCTGTCGGACCGTTCCTTACCAAATACACTACATTTTGAATATGGTAAAAACTGGTCAATACCGGTGAAATGATAGCTGATGCGCTGTATATATCATCACTTTCATTAACAGGACCCAACCAGCTTACAAGATATCCCACACCCATGTCATCGTATCCTCCATTGTTGGTTTCCATATTCCATCCTAAACCTGAATATTTACCCATGAGGTTTTTCATGTTCTCTTCAGACAGGTCATATGAGATTCCATTGGCTTTGAGGATGCATGATTCCAATGCAGCTAGTGTTGCAAAGGCCCAGCAGTTTCCACCGCTTCCCTGACTTTTAACAGGTGTTACATAACTATCATCCCTCAAATCGTATTTTTCCGGGATTGTTCCGTTGAAACTTGGAGTGTAATAAGTAAATATGTAATCCCCCATTGAAACCGTCAAGTCATGAGTGCTGATCTCTAAGGCATCATTCGCATAATCAGCAGAGTTATTCTCAAACAGATTATTTTCCAAAAGGGAATCTGTCAGCTTGTTGGAAATCAGATATGCCGCACCGACGCTATCGGCACTATTGTTTAAAAACTTATTGTCTAATATGGTGCTTGGGTCCATATCATCAAGGAAGAGTGCTCCACCCTCATTAGCGGAGTTATTGGAGAATGTGGAGTTCAGTATGGTAATGTTACCGTATAATGAGTATACGGCACCTCCATAGTATTTTGCCTTGTTACCCCTGAATGTGACATTGTTTAAATTTATGGATGAATAAAATGAAGTTATTGCACCGCCAACAATATTTGCATTGTTGTTAATGAATCTGGAATTGGTGACATTTAAGAAACCCTCCTTAATGAAGATTGCTCCTCCCAGTTCTCCTTCACAATCAATGAAAATGGAATTGTCCAAATTAACAATACCAGTCAAATTACCTGATTTAATGCTTGAAATAGCGGAATTCATTAAGGTCACATTTAAAAGAGTGCATGAACCATAGGCCTTGAAATTGGCATTCTTAATAATGGTTAACTCTGAATCCTCACCTATTATGCTTACATTATTAATATTTTTAGAAGAACTTGAAAAGTCATATTCACCATTTTTCAAATAGATAGTGGAATTATCCTCAATTCTTGAAGAAGTTAAATACTTATACGGACTGTCAATTGACCCGTTTCCATTGTCATTGTCCAGTGAAGCATCAAAATACCACTCATTGCCAATGACATCATCATCCGCACTTTCCAATATGTCATTATGATTATCATCAGCAATTCCAATAACTGTCTGATTATCCATTGCAAAACTTGCGGGAATTGCAACAAATAAGCAAATCAATATTGAAACAAATGCAATTTTATAAATATTCCTCATTATATACCTCATTTTAACAATTAAGCATTACTCAATTGTAAAAATTTATAGAATATATCTATATTTGGATTTAATGATATAAATAGTTAAGAAAAAATTGAATAAAAAAAGAAAAAAGTTTAATTAATGAAATTAATTTGCTCTTCATTAATTAAAAGATAATTGATCAACTCTGTTGAGTCCAAATCCTCGTTGTTCAAGTCAACTGCAGTGATTTGTGAGTTGTGATAGGTCCTGTAATACAATATGCACTTGTTAGTGTTGTAGCATGAAGTGTAAATTGTATATTCATACAGGTCAGGGTCTGCGATGAATGTGCATCCGTTCTGCTGCTCTACAGAGCCCAAAATGTGGAAGAACTGACCGACACTGCTTGCCTCGTCACTGTCGGAATAAGAATTTGCACGGGTGAAAGCGACCTTTGCAAACCTTGAAGCTGATGACAAATCACCAGGAAGTCCTATTGCACCCATTCCACGTGAATACTCGTCCATGTCAAAGTCTCCGCCGAAAGTCTTTTCAGGATTCTTGTTTGACAATGCACGGTAGTTGTTGAGGTAGAACAGTTGCTTGTCGAACGGAGGGTTGTTTGTCAATACCCCTACAGGATTGTCGAAGATTTTCAATCCGTCAGCCATAGGCTCGATTACGATAGCCTCATGCTCATCAGACATCATCCAGTGTAGCGGAGACAATGGAAGCTCGTCTGCAAAATTGATGTTGACGAGATTGATTTCAGCCAGAAGATCACGTGCCTCGCTTACGCTTGAAGCCTTACCGAGAAGGTATGGAATCAGCTCAAAAGGAGTTATGTTGACCATATCCTCCTCAACTTCACGGTAAACCGCATTTCCTGCAAAGTTGAGTCCTGCAATGGACAATCCCTTTTCATTGCATGCGTCATAATATAAAGGATATCCGTCGATTCCTGCTGCAATTCCGATGATTGCATAGTGGGATTCGATTGGATCTATTTTCCTGAATTCAAACTTGTAGTTTCTAGGGGTTATTGTAACCCTTTCATTGTATGATATCTCATAGTCGAAATTACGACCGAAATAATGATTGTCAGTTATGTAATTGCTTGCTGTACACATTAAAACCACCTCATAAATAACTTGAATATTTCAAAGCCCTATTCTTAATATTTGCAAACTCATCATTAATAAATAATTCCCCATCCTTGAATACGGTCTGAAGAATGTCATCCCCATCATCGGTGATTGGAACTGTCTTGAATGAAGTGTCATCTTGAATCAGCTTGAATCTTCCTGTCTTTGATTTTTTACTAGGATCCAATGGATTTTTAAAGATGTCATGCCATTCGCCATCTCTCAATTGGGCTGAACACTTGAACGCGTTTCTCTGGGTGTCACGGTTGACTGCAGTGTGCAATCCTCCACCCATACCGAAGATTATGTTTTCAGCGGCCCATCCGTTGGATTTCATGGCAAATAATATGTCACGTATCTTTTGATAGTTGAGTCCGTCTCCCCATAAAAGGCCGATATTGAGGTCAAACACCTTATATCCTTCAGGGGTCAAATGGCTTCCGAATCCTTCCGCAAGCAAGTTCAAACAGTCGATTGTTGTGGATACAGGTTCACCACTGTCCGGCCTGAACACCACCTTGTTGTTCTCGCCGTCAAGGAAGTTCAATATTGCCTCGTTAAGCTCGCTTCCTGACTTTCCAGCTTCAATGAGGAAATTCCTGTAGTTATAGGAATCGATAACCATTGACAATATTCCCTCTTTTGCATTGTCAATGACATTCATTATCTGTTTGAATTCTCCTTCAGGACCAAGGGATGTCATTACGCTGTGCTCTGTTGCCTGAACGGAAAATCCATATAAATTGGAGTCATTGTAGTAGTTTTCAGGTATTGTCAATGCAGGAATTGTGTCGGTTCCTGAAAAGCTTAATAAATGAGCTGAACCTGAAAGCATTGATGATTCTGTGGATGTTGCTCCACGGTAACCGAAATCATGAAGCATGAAGTCAAGATTGTCCTTGCTTGATCCTGTGACCTCAAGGTAGAAGTTGCAGAGTTTCCTGACTTCAGCGGACAATGTTGCCACTGTTGAAGGATACCAGACCTGCAAAAGCAATGATTCAAGATAATTGGTGAGCCAATATGATTTATTGTCGGTATTCTCAACGGTCATCAAAACATTGCTTACATCTACAGGAGTACCTTCAGGAACCGCCTTTATCTCAACAGGCAGGAATCCGTCATGCTCGTCAAGGATATATTGCCAACCCTCCCTGTTGAAGATGCCTTCCCCAAGGTGAGCGGACATGAGTTTGTCTGCCTCGTCGATTTTCTCCTGGGTTACAACTTGACCTTCCAAATACTTTTTGATTATATATTGAAGCCCATAAAAGATAGTCTTGTTGAATTCGGCACCAACTCTACTTTCAAGGTAGGAATAAATCTTTTGTGTACCTTTTGGGTAAAAGTAGTGATGTGTCACCTTGTAACTATCTGTTAAAAGGCAAATATTATTTTCTATCATAATATCACTTTTTAAGATAGTTATTAGTTTGTTATCAAATAAATAGTTAACTAAAAAAAAAGGATTTGAAAAAGGGTCATTCATAACCCTTTGTCAATTTTCTGTAGTGTGCTTGAGGATGGTCGCACATCGGACAGACTTCAGGTGCTGTTTTGCCCCTGTGAAGATATCCGCAATTGTTGCATTTCCAAACGATTTCCTTGCTCTTCTTGAAGACCTTATCCCTTTGGATATTCTTTGCAAGAGTCTTGTATCTTTCCTCATGAGCCTTTTCAACAGTTGATGTCAACTCAAAAAGCTCTGCAATGTCATCAAAGCCCTCCTCACGGGCGGTCCTTGCGAAGTTCTTGTACATGTCTGACCATTCGTACTTCTCGACCTCCATGGATTCCTTGAGGTTGGTCAGGGTGTCCGGCACCTTTCCATCATGCAAGATCTTGAACCATACCTTGCCATGCTCCTTCTCGTTTGCTGAGGTTTCAAGGAAGATGTCCTGGATTTCAACAAAGCCGTCCTTTTTTGCCTGGGAGGCATAGTACTCATACTTCAGGTGGGCGAAAGCTTCGCCCTCAAGTGCTGTTCTTAAATTCTGTTCTGTTTTAGAGCCTTCTAATTTTCTCATATTATCAACTCCGTAAAATTAAAAGGCTTTTTCAAGATATAAATAGTTTTGGTGAGTGTTTGGTAACGAAAAAGTGAAAAAAAAGAAAAAAAGTAAAGAAACTAGATGTAACTAGTGTCTTGTTTCCTGAAGTGTGCTTGTGGGTGGTCACATAATGGACAAACTTCCGGAGCTTCTTTTCCATAATGGATGTATCCACAGTTGTTACATTTCCATGCAATCTCTTCGTCTTTCTTGAAGACTTTGTCAGCTTTGATTTTTGCGGACAATGCGTTGTATCTGTCTTCGTGAGCTTTTTCGGTTGCGCCAGCTGCATCGAATAATGCTGCGATGTCATCGAAGCCTTCTTCACGAGCGGTTTCTGCGAATTCTTTGTACATTTCAGTCCATTCGTGGTTTTCACCAGCAGCTGCATCTGCAAGGTTGGTTAATGTGTCAGGCACTTTGCCGCCGTTTAACAATTTGAACCAGATTTTTGCATGTTCTTTTTCATTGTCTGATGATTCTTGGAAAATCTCTTTGATTTCAACGTAACCATCTTTTTTAGCTTGAGAAGCGTAAAATTCGTATTTTACACGTGCGCAGGACTCACCGGTGAGTGCTGCTTGTAAGTTTTCTTCGGTTTTAGTTCCTTTTAAATCTGCCATAATTAACATCTCCGTTAAAATATATTATAATAAATGAATTTAAATATTTTTTTACCAGGTCAATACTTCCCTTTCAATCACCATGTCATCATACTTGCAGTTTATCTTGGTCTTGTCTCCCTCGAATATTGTGCAAGCAAGATCCTTTTCATTGTCTGAAATAATCTGCTTCAATTCCTCGTATGCGTTCCACTTTATTGAATGCTTCATGAACTGGTTTACAGGAAATTCCCAGCGGATCTTATCCCCCTGATAGTACTGTATGATGCCCTCTGCGTATTTTTGAGCTTCCTCATCCAGCAGGTAGTCCCCATCGACCAGCCCCTTTATGGAAACGTCGGGAAACCTCGGATGTCTAATAAGAAATACGACCATCTTGTTCATAAGAATCACGGTAATTGAAAAAAAGTAAAAATAAAAAAAGTTAAAAGAGCTTATTTGAAGTTGGTAGCTCTTTCTTCAAAGTGTGCTTTTGGAAGTCCACATACAGGACATTTTTCAGGTGCGTTAGGACCTTTGAAAACAAATCCACAGTTTTCACATTTCCATTCGATGTCTTCTTCCTTGTTGAATACTGCATCGTTTTCAACGTTTGCAAGTAAGGTTCTGTATCTTTCTTCGTGTTCTTTTTCGATTGCTCCAACTTTTTCAAATAAGAATGCAATCATTGGGAAACCTTCTTCTTTAGCGGTTTCTGCGAACTCTTTGTACATTGCAGTCCATTCTTCGTTTTCACCGTCAGCTGCAGCGTTGAGGTTTGCTATTGTGTCCGGTACGTCTTCATCGTGTAATAATTTGAACCAGATTTTAGCGTGTTCTCTTTCGTTTTTAGAAGTTTCCATGAAAATATCGTGGATTTGAACGTAACCTTCTTCTTTTGCTTTAGCTGCAAAATATTGGTATTTAGTATGTGCTTGGGACTCTCCAGCGAATGCTGCTTTTAAATTTTCTTCAGTTTTTGTGCCTTTTAAATCAGCCATAATAACATCTCCAATATATTAATATATATTGTTATAGTTTAAAAGTTTTTTTAAAAAAAGAGAATGTTGATAAAAAAAAATTTAAAAAAAAATGAATAGATTAAAGGAACTTAAGCAATGTCCAAGTACATCAATCCGTATGCATATTTTGCAAAGAACACCAGATACGGAGTCAATACAATTGAAATGATGGACAATTGTGGAACATGACCATAAATTGCGCCTAAAATCGCTTCGATTGCTGCTAAAATAACAACGACAATGAGAACGACTGCCAAGACCTTGCCGTAACCTATTCTTCCAATATCCGCTGCAGCTTCAGGAATGTCTAAAGCCTCACTCAGGCTTCCGGTATTTGCCAATCTTGCCTCACCCATGGTTTGGATGAATGCAAATACAACGAATATGATGGCTCCAAGGATTGCAGTAATCAAAATGGATCCGCCCAATGCAGAAAGGGAAGGATGGCTTGCCGCCGATACTGCAGGCACAGTGGAGTTTGCAATAGCTGTCGGATTTGTGAAAATTCCACCAATGTCCGGAATCAAACCAATTAAGTTGCCGGGAACGTTAGTAATCAATGCAATTATTACAACACTCATTGCAGGAATTATAAAGTACACAATGCTTAAAATCAGCATCTTGATACCGATAACGATGTCCTTTTTCCAGTAAAACGAAGGAGCATCGTCCTCAAATTCGATACCTGCCCTCATGATTGAAACCTCATAGCCCTTAATCCACAATGCAAGAGCTATTGAAATCAGGAAAAAGACCCCTGCCAGCAGGAGGAAAATGCTTGAGTCGAATAATGCAAAAATGATTGAAATGATTCCACCAGCAGTCACCAAGCCCAAGACAAACAGCATCACAACATATATTGCAAGCTTATCCAAGTTGTTTGATGGAAAAACAAGTGATTCCTTGATAATGTCTTTAATTTCCATATTTTCACCTTTTAAAGTATAAACTCATATAATAATACTTTTAAAGATGATGATATTTAAAATTTAGCAAAAAAGAGGCTGACTCATAATTTTTGTGTTTAAAATTTTTTTCTTATTTTATTATCCTTTAATTTTATATACTAGAAAGTACAATCTATTATTAGAGTTAATTAACTTTTTGGTTGTGTTTTTTATGGTTTTGAGGGAGG
>NZ_JAGAXX010000053.1 GCF_017940815.1 Methanobrevibacter sp. | reverse complement strand
CCTTTTTAGACTTCCAAATGCAAAACTGGACACAAAAACACATAAAAATTAAATAAGCCTATAAAATTTTACAGACTCCTTAAAAGGACAAGTAGCACTCGTAAGCGGTGCATCCTCCGGTATTGGAGTAGACATGGCAAAAGCATATGCTAGATATGGCGCAGACATTGTTGTTACCGGAAGAAGGAAAGAAAGATTAGACCAAGTAGCAGACGAAATCAAAGAACTCGGCGTAGACTGCATTGGTGTAGTTTGTGATGTAACCGATACCGAAAGTGTAGAAAACTGTGTTAAAGAAGTCATGGACCACTACGGAAGAATTGACATTCTCCATAACAACGCAGGATACGGTGCAACTAAAGAAGCAGAATTATTAACTGACGAAGAATGGAACATGACTGTGGATGTAGACCTTACAGGTACATTCAAGATGTCCAGAGCAGTTGCACGTGAAGCAATGATTCCACAAAAATACGGAAGAATCATCAACACTGCATCCATGTTCGGTTTAGTAGGAACCATGGCAACACCAACCTCTCCATATGCAGCAGCAAAAGGTGGAGTAGTAAACTTAACCAGACAATTAGCAGCAGAATGGGCAAAATATAATATTACTGTAAACGCAATCTGTCCTGGTACTTTCCCAACAGAACTTACTCGTTCAACCATTGACAACGATGAGTACAAAGCATACACAAAAACTGTAGTGCCTGTAGGAAGATCTGGTGTTGATGGAGAACTAGATTCCACTGTAGTATACTTAGCATCCCCTAAATCCAGTTACGTAACTGGACAAGCTATTGCTGTAGACGGTGGATACACTTGTATTTAAATTGAAAATTTCTATTTTCAATTTTCTTTTTCTTTTTTTAGGGCAATATTCCCAATTCTTTTAACAACCAATCAAAACCTATTTTTTTAATGAAAAGTTCAAATGTTTATATATTCTTAAAATCTAATTATTATCATGTCAAATTTAAGTTTTGAAGAAGCTATTAACAATTTATCTGATGATGATGTTAAAGTGAGAAAAGAAGCAATAGAGTCATTAGTTGGAATTACTGATGAAGAAGCTATTGAACCATTAATTAAAGCCACCACTGACGAAAGTGCTCAAGTAAGATTCAAAGCTGCTGAAATTTTAGGAAACATGGGTGAAGTGGCTGTCGATAAATTAATTGATGAATTTGAAAATGCAGAGGGTAAGGACAAACGTTTCTTGGCTTTTGCACTTAAAGAAACCAAAGACGAAAAAGTTATTCCATATTTTGTTGATGCAACATCTGATGAGGATTTTGGTGTTAGAAAAGTTGCAGTTCGTGCATTGGGAGAACTCCAAGCAGAAGGGGAATTGGATTCAATTGCAAAATGTTTGGAGGATGAAGATTGGGGTGTTAGATTAGCTGCCATTCAAGCGTTAGGAGATATTGCAACAGACGATTCCATTAAATTAATCAAAGATGCAAGAAAGGCTGAAAGTGACAAGGACTTTAAAAAATCCTGTAACAAGGCAATCAAAAAAGCTCAAAAAAGACAAAAAGCTAAAGAGTCTGGTGAGGCGGTTGTATCTTTAATTCCAATGAGTACTCTTAAGGAAATGGAAAAGACTAACGTTCAAAAGGCTATTAAAGGATATGAAAGTTACGTAGAATCAAAACAGACTAAGGATGCACCATATAAAAGATTATGTGTTCTCTATAGAAAATCCAATGATTATGACAATGAGGTCAGGGTCATAGAAACAGCTTGTGAAGTATTTGCTGACAATGAAAAGAAATTAGCATACTTCGAAAAAAGATTGGCTAAATTAAAATAATTTAGTTTCATAAAGATCTTCCCTTTTGTTCTTTAAAAGAGGAAGTTCTTCTCTTATTTTTTTTATTTCATCCAAATCAATTTCACAGAATATTATCTGCTCTTTTTCATCGCCTTGTGACAATACTTCTCCCCAGGGGTTTGCAACAATTGAATGGCCGTAGCTGTGATAGCTTGCATTTTCATTAAGGGCAGGTGCCACGCCAATACAGAAAACCTGATTGTCCAATGCTCTTGACCTGAATAACAGTTCCCAATGGGCAGGGCCGGTGGTCATGTTGAATGCACCGGGATAGCATAGTATTGATGCTCCCTTTTCAACCATTATCCTTGCAAGTTCTGGAAAACGGATGTCATAACATATTCCAATGCCTATTTTTCCAAATTCTGTCTCAACAACTGTGACTCCATCTCCTGCGGTTAAGACATCTGATTCCTTGAAAGTGATTTTGTCCTTAACGTCAATGTCAAAAAGATGCATTTTACGGTGCTTGCCGATTATGTCTCCATTTTTATCAAAAAGATAGCTAGTATTAAATAATTTGTTGCCTTCCTTTTCAGGAATTGATCCTGCCAGGATATAAACGTCATTCTCTTTTGATAATTCTGAAATGCTCTTTAATGTTTGGCTGCTGTTTTCAGTTTCACAATATTCAATGAACTTGTCATTTGAATAAGGGCAGTTAAACATTTCAGGTAAAATTATAAAATCAGCGTTTTCCTCTGCGCTGCTTGCAATCATTGAGCGGGCAGTTTCGAGGTTGGCCTTTTTATTGTCAATAACATTCATTTGACAAAGAGCAAGTTTGATTTTTGTCATGATAATCTTTAAAAATAGAAAAAGTATGAAATTAAATTTTCATACTTAAGCAATATCTGCAGTGTTTATAATGGAATTTACTTCTTCGGAAGTAACGGTATTCATTGAATCTCCGTTAACTTTTAATACATATGTCATTCCATCGCTAAACATTGAAACATAACGAGTGTAGTCTCCATCAGCATCTTCTAAAACAATATTTGAGGTATTTCTACCGTCTAGGGTTATTGTTTCAACAAGTTCTACATAAGCACCTTTTCCTTGTGCAGATGTGATGATGCTTTGAGCTATCTCTTTTACGGAATCTGCATTGCTTGTAACATTATAATACTCAATTGTGGTATTATTGTCATTTTGGAAGAATTTTGCTCCAGGGTGAGTTTCATCACTTCCGTTTACTTCCTTCCAATTGTCAGGATATTTAAATGAGAACTCTCCATCGGCATATGACATTCCATTATTGCCTGATTGTAATGGTGAGTTGGAGTTGCTATTTGATCCTGTAAGGACAATTCCGCAAATAACGATTAATGTTATAAGTATTATTGCACCAATAAGAAGTTTATGACTTTTTATAATACTGATTGTATCTTCATCATTGGATTCTTTTTCAACTTTTGGTTCTTGTTGGAAGATATCCTCGCTTTTAGGGGCTACAACTTTTGGTTTTGGAAAATTGTAACCACAATTTCCACAAACAGGAGCACCATCATAACTAGGATTTCCACATTTTGGACATTTTTTCACACTTTGACCTCCATTAAAATTTACATTTATTAATTATAATATAAAAATATATTTAATAAAGTGTGATAATATGGCAGATGAAAAAATTATTAATCTTGATGATATAAATTATGCAGTTTACAAAGTGGGTGATTGGAAAAACCATTATGAAATCAATCAAATTGGTTTGTCTAGAGAAATTCCTGTCACTAAAAACACAGTGACTCACATTAAGTTCTCTATGGATGAAATCAGAAATTCTCGTTTTGAAATTTCAGATAAAACTGTTAATGGTTTTGTCGCAATCGCATTACAATTGAATCCAAAAGTGCAAGAGATGGAACTGGATGAGGCTATTGAACTTGAAAAAACAGAATTCAACAATATCATGGATGAATTGGAAGGATTAGAATTATTAAGTGATGAAGACACTCTTTCACTTGAAACTGAAGATTATCTCATATATAAATTAGAAAAAGATTGTCATGTGACCACTTCTATTCCGGCCAATGACTTTACAAAAAAATATTTCCAAGATGAATTGAAAAAAATTGAGGATGCATTGGACTAAAATGCATCTAATGTTACCTTTTTATCTCTTTTTAACTCACGAGGAGGTTCTACTGAGACAAATTCAATGCCTTCTTCTTCGATTAGCTCTAATGCATCATCCATTATTGATGGTGCGACAAGCAATCCTCTAATCTTTTTCTTTTCAGCATTGACTTCTCTTAGATAATCGTTTTCGGTATTTTCCATATCCTGAATGTATCTTCTCAATTGTTTCACGGCAGTAACTCCTGCCTTACGGGCTTTCAATTCCAGTATCATCAGGTTATTGTCTTTATCTTTTCCAAGTATGTCGATAAAACCATGTTCTACGCTGTATTCTCGTGTGGTAGGTGTGAAACCTTCTTCAATGAGATGGGGCTTTTCCATAATCATGTCGCTCATGTCCTTTTCATAGCCTGCCTGTTCGAGCTCTTCGAAGTCTTCCATGTTGGCATAACTAATGAACTGGATTTTTCTAACCTCTGCGGTTAAAAGCTCTTTAGGTGTTCTTCTGTGGCTTTCTAAAAAAAGGTTTTCATTTTTGATATATGTTCTGGTTCTTGATTTCGGCGGTTGCCAATTGACCGGTTCGACTTTTTTTTCTTGATGGATTAAAAATGCACCATCCGGTTTAATCATAATTATGCGTTCTCCCCAGTTAAGTTCACTTAATGCACGACCTTCATAATTAACTTTGCAGCATGCAAACATCATTATTGTTGCTCGTTTTCTCAATGCGTCCTGAACGAGGTCATATGCATCTTCGCAACTTGGGTGTTCTAAAATTTTATATTTCATCACAATAAACATTGTTTAGTTTAATTTAAATAATTTGTTTTTCAAAGGAATATACAGAATTTATGCGGAGGAATTTATATTTACGATGATGAGTATTTTGAAGGAAAAAATGAATATTACACTATGGATTCATTTGAATTTGAAAATGGTGAGGTCTTAAATGGGGTTCAGGTTGAGTATATGACTTTTGGAACTCCTGCTTATGATGAAAACGGCATAATAAAAAATGCGGTTTTATACTGTCATGGATCTCTTGGAAATTATTCATCAATGAAGAAAATTGCTCCGTTGGTTGGCGAGGGAGATGCCTTTGATGAAAACAAATATTTTTTCATTTCCCTTACTGCATTGGGCTCTCCTGGCTCATGCTCTCCATCAACTACAAACTTGAACAGCAAATTTCCAAAATATTCCATTTTGGATGTTGTCAATTTCCAAAAGCAATTCCTTAAGGAAAAATTCAATATTGATCATGTTTTGGGAATGATTGGAAACTCCATGGGCGGTTTTGTCAGCTTGACTTCAGCCATTCATTATCTGGATTTTTCTGATTTTTTAATTGTCGGTGTAAGCAGTTATAAGGTTGCAGGCCATGATTATGTCCTTTCAAAATTTGTGGATGAAATAATCACCTCCGATCCGGATTATGCAAAAGGAGAAATGACCTATTCATTGCTCAGGACTTTAAGATTGGCAAACTTGGCGGAATTCAATTTTGGACTTTCTAAAAAGGCATTAAGGGACATGTCAAATGATGAACTTGCGGCTGAATTGGAAAGTTTTGGCAATGAAATGATGGAAATTGACATTTATGACTTGAAATATTGCAACGAATCCTGCATGAATTATGACGTTGAAGATGACTTGGACAAGATTAAATCTAAGGTTTTAATCATTTCCTGCAAACAGGACCCTCATTTTCCTCCGGAACTTGACGGAATTCCAATGTCTGAAATGATACGTGATGCTCAATTAATCATAATGGATTCTGATTTGGGTCATTTGTGCTTTAACGTGCTTGAAGATATTTCAGATGAATTGAATGAGTTTATGGATGATTTTTAGGTGATTTCATGATTGTAAATATAATTGATTATGGCAATGAGGGGGACAAATATTTTGTTGAATATAAGGTTGATGAATTGTCTCAAGATCAATTGGATTTTCTGAAAGAGTCTTTAGAGGAACAGACAAGAATTGATGATGGCTCCCTTTTTATTAAAAGCTATTTTGATGAAGATTTGTATCCTTTCCAAAGTGATGTTGCAAAAATTAGGCTTGATGATTTCATAGCACGTGAGGAAATTGAAATGAATGTATTTTTATCAAGCTTTTTGGAAGATATGTAAACTAATTAATCTTTATTTATAGTTTTTGATTAAAACCAAGCAAATTTTATATACTTTGTTTAATTATATACTATAATAACAACAAGGTGTGTTTAAATGATGGGAATTACAAACGATTTTTTCATTGGATACGATAAATGCTCATTGGATGAGTTTGAATTTGAGTCTGGAAGAGTTTTAAATGATGTTGTCGTTGAATATTCCGCAAAAGGAACTCCAAAATTTGATGACGATGGAAAAATCACTAATGTAATTGTTTATTGCCATACATTTAATGGTAACTATTCCTCTTTAGATGATTTATATAAGCTCACTGCCGAAGGCAAACCTTTGGATTTTAACGAGTACTATTTTATTTCAATCACTTCCTTGGGATTCCCTGATTCATGTTCACCTTCCACCACAAATCTTAAGCACAATTTTCCAAAATACACTATGAAAGATCGTGTTAATTTCAAAAGGCAGTTTCTAAAAGAAAGATTTGGGATAGATCATGTTTTTGGAATTATAAGTCGTGGTGTCGGAGGATATGAGGCATACACTTGGGCTTGTGAGTATCCTGATGAAATGGATTTCATAATGGTTGCTGGAAGTTCATATAAAACAAATGGGTACCGTTATGTTGTCTCCAAATGTATGGAAAGCATTATAGAATCCAATGACGATTTTTATTCAGATTTATACAGTGATTCATTATCCAGAATCATGGTTTCCATAAACAAATTGTTATATTCAAATCAATTTTCCAAAAAAATATTTCAAAACATGTCCAATGAGGAGATTGATGTTTTGATGGATGATTATGTTGATGAAGGTTTGTTCACAGACATCTATGATTTCAATTTGCGTAATGAGGCAGTTTTAGAGTATAATTTGGAGGATAAATTAAAAAACATCAAGGCGGAAATGTTAATCGTTAGTTCTGACGATGATATGTATTATACTCCAGAATTTGACGTATTGCCGTTGGAAAACATGATAGAAAATGCAACTGTCGTCATTTTTGATTCAAAAGAGGACCGTGTGGACTATGATGATTGTTCAATAATTGAAGATGATTTGAAATTGTTTATGGATAGTTTAAAAAATAAAAAAGAGTAGCTAGTAATCTAGCTATTTTGAAACGTCCAACATGTGTTGAACTGCTTTTCTTGACTTGTCAGCAACATCTTTTGGCAATGTGACTTCTGGAGCCTCGTTGACAAGTGAATCTCTAATTTTTTCAAGGGTGTGCAATTTCATTGTTTCACAAATTGCCCCTTCAAGCAATGGATATAACTTTTTGCCGGGAACTTCTGAATTGATTCTTGTAATCATGTCCACTTCAGTTCCGATAACAAATTCCTCTTTGTCACTTTCAGCAATGTGTCTTAACATTCCTCCAGTTGACATTACAACATCGCTTGCTTTTTGAACTTCAATATTACATTCTGGGTGGCAGATTATCTCTGCATTAGGATATTGCTCTCTTTTAAGTTCCACATCTTCAACATGGAATAGTCTGTGAACGTAACAGTGACCATCTTTTGGGACTGGAATGATTTCCTTGTCTATTTTTTCTGCAACGTGAGTTCCTAGGTTCTTGTCAGGTCCGAATAATATCTTATTATGAGGCAAGCTTTCAGTAACTTTTACGGCATTTGCGGAAGTGCATAATGTGTCTGCATGTTGTTTAGCTTCGGCAATACTGTTCACATAAAGAATGACTCCTGCATCAGGGTGCTCTTCTTTAGCTTTCAATAATTCTTCTTCTGGAAGCATGTGTGCCATAGGACATTCCGCTTCAAGAGTTGGTATGACGATTTTTTTGTCTGGATTTAGAATAAATGCGGTTTCAGCCATGAAATCCACACCACAAAAGATTACCAAGTCTTTGTCATCAATTTCGGATGCCTTGATACATAATTCCAGTGAATCTCCAAGAAAATCGGCAATTTCTTGAACTTCTTTTGGTTGGTAATTATGTGCCAGGATTATAGCGTTTTTATCTTCTTTTAATTTCAATATCTCTTCTTGAAGTGGACTATTCATCGTTTTCACCTTTTTCCATATATTTTCTAATTTCATTGATGATTATTAATTTATATTTATCTTTATCATTAAAGTCTTTTACCCAGAATGATACTTTAACTTTACTTTGTTTAAAACTTATCTCTCTTCCATAAACGTCTGGTTGAGGTTTGTCTGAAATTTCTGGATAACTTTTCATTTTTTTGATTAGGTATTCTCTAAAGTTCACCATATCAATGTCCAGAGGCATTCCTGCAAAGATGTCTACCCTATACATTTCAGTATCTTTGAATTGGAGATATTCGTTGTTTGTCAATGTTGAGTTTGGAACGTTGTTTCTAACTCCATAATCGTCAACGAGTACAGTGGATCTAAGAGAAATCTTTTCAACATATCCCTTTTTATCGTTGATTTCAATAGTATCTCCAACTTTTACGCTCCTTCCCAATATCAGCATTATTCCTGAAAATAAATTGGAAATGATATCTTTTGCTGCAAAACTCACTGCAATACCTACAATACCTACACTCAACAATGTTCCTGCAAGATTGATTCCAAATACTTGCAGAACAATCATTAATGCAACAAAATATATGACTGCAGTGATTATGTCTCTAATGAGGTATATTGCAGTCATATCATCTTTATATTTGTTCATTCTGTTTAGTGCATGTGCTGTGACTCTTGTAGCTATGTATGCTATGATAACTACCAGTAGGGGGTACAATACATATGTTGCGGGGTCATTAAAGTTTGGGAAAATCATAATTCTATTTCCATTAGGTCTTTAGCCATTCTTGTATTTTCAAACACTTCTTTGGCTTCGTTCAACATCATCTCTTCATATTCCTTGCTGTATCTTGTACTGATGTGTGTCAGAATCAATTCCTTGCTGTTTGAGTCCTTTGCAATGTACGCAGCATCTATTGAAGTTGAATGGGCATGCTCTTCTGCATTGCTTTTTTCTTTTTCAATAAAAGTGGATTCATGGATAAGCACGGTACTGTCCTTTGCAAGACTGATCATTTCCTCACAGGGTCTTGTGTCTCCGGAATAGGTTATCTTTCTTCCTTTTCTAGGTTCGCCCAGTACCTGTTCTGGTTTTATGATTTTGCCGTCAACTTCAACTTCCTCTCCATTGTGCAAGCGTCCAAATGCAGGACCCACAGGAACTCCCAATTCAATGGCTTTTTCACGTAGGAATCTTGGTTTTTTCTTCTCTTCAATCGAATATGCAAGACATGGAACATTGTGCTTAACCCTTTGGGCGGTTATCACATACTCCTCGGTTTCCTCAATAATTCCAGAGTCTATTTCAATAAATTCAATCGGATATTCGATAGCACAGTAACCTAAGGAGTAGATGGCATTCTTAATGTTTTTCAATCCTTTCGGGCCGTAAATTGTCAAGGGAGTCTCTCTACCATGCAGGCTCATTGATTGCAACAGCCCCGGAAGGCCTAAGATGTGGTCTCCGTGGTAATGTGTTATGAATATTTTAGATATTTTCATTGGACTTACTTTTGTGGAAAGTATTTGCCTTTGTGTTCCTTCACCGCAGTCAAACAGCATTACATCGCCAAAGGCCTTAAGGGCAATTGACGGATGGTTTCTCTCTTTCGAATGAACTGCTGATGAAGTTCCTAAAAAAATTATTTCCATAATAATACTCACTTTTATTAATTTCTTAAATTAATATATATTCATAATCATATTAAATTTTAGGTGATTTTTTGGAAAAAATTATTGAATATATGCTTGCTGAAGATGAGGGATTCGGAGACATCACATCAAATGCGGTTGTTGACGAAGGTAAGATTGTAAACGCATATATCATATCAAAGGATGAAGGGATTCTTGCAGGAATTAATATAATTCGAGATTTATTTGAGGAATTTGGAGTTCAAGTCAAATTCTGGATGGCTGAAGGTAGTAAAATATCTAAAAAAGACTTGTTGCTCTCTTGCAAAGGGGATGCAAGGACAATTTTGCTTTTAGAAAGGACTGCACTTAATTTGCTAATGAGAATGAGTGGTGTTGCAAGTGCCGCTAATCATTATGTTGAGCTTGTTAAGGGCTCAAGCGTCAGGATTGCCGGAACTCGTAAGACATCTCCTGCAATAGGCAAGTTTGATAAGCATGCTTTAAAGGTTGGGGGTGCTGATACTCACAGGTTTGCGTTGGATGATATGGTATTGATTAAGGACAATCACATTGCCGCTTGTGGAACACCTCTCAAAGCGCTTTTAAGAGCAAAGGAAAACACCAGCTTTTCCAAGAAAATAGAGATTGAAGTTGAAAGCCTGGATGATGCTGTTGAATGTGTGAAAAACGGTGCGAATATTGTGATGCTTGACAATATGGGTCCTGCTGAAGTTAAGGAAGTGCTTGATAAATTGAATGAACTCAATATTCGTCAAAATTCATTGATTGAAGTGTCCGGCGGAATTACTGATGAAACATTGTTGGATTATGCAAATCTTGGTGTTGACATAATCTCAATAGGTGCATTGACCCATTCATCAAGAAGCCTAAATTTCAGTCTGAAAATGGAAGAGATATCACAATCTTAGTGATAAAACTTCTTTTAACTCTTCATCGCTCATTTCCGTAATGAATGTTTCGTCATTGCTGATGGATTTGCTTGCAAGGTCGGTCTTGTGCTTGCTTATAGCATCGATTGTCTCTTCAAGTGTTCCCTTGGTGATGAACCTGTAAACCATCACATCCTTGTTTTGTCCGATTCTGTGAACCCTGTCTGTTGCCTGATTTTCAACTGCAGGATTCCACCATAAGTCATAGTGTATCACATTGCTTGCGGCAGTCAGGTTCAAACCTGTTCCTCCGGTTTTCAGTGTTGCAACGAATATTTTATAGTCAGGATTTTCCTGGAATGTGTCAATGATTTCTGTTTTTTCCTTAAGGGTCTGTGAACCGTGCAAGAACAATACTTCCTGTTTGAATTTCTTTGAAATCAATTCCTGAATGAGCTTGCCCATCTCAACGTATTGGGTGAATATTATGACCTTCTCATCATTGTCCAAAATGTTTTCTAAAATGTTGACCAGCAGTTCCATTTTTCCGGATTCGGAAATCTTCGGCTTTTTAATGTCCAGAAACTGTGCGGGATGGTTGCAGGTCTGCTTCAGTGCAGTCAATATTTTAAGGATTATTCCTTTCCTTTGAATTCCCTTGGAGTTTTCAATGTCAAAGAAAATTTCCTCCAATATTGCATTGTATAGCTTAATCTGCTTTTTGCTTAGGCTGCAGTAAACGTCATTGATCAATTTGTCAGGCAATTCCTTCTTGATGTCGTCATCAGTTTTCAAACGCCTCATTACAAAGGGCTTGGCTATTGTTCTGAGGTTTTCCAAGGCCTCCTCATCATCAAGTTTTTCAATAGGCATCACGTAGTTTCTTTTAAAATCGTCCTTTGTTGATAGGTATCCTTTGTTTACAAAATCAAATATTGACCAGTAGTCCATCAGCCTGTTTTCAATAGGAGTACCTGTCAAAGCTATTTTTGTCCTTGTCGGAACTTCCTTGATGGCTTTTGTCTGCTCTGTGTTCGGATTTTTGATGTTTTGCGCCTCATCGATAACGCATAAGAACCACGGTTCATCGACAAACATGTCCAAATCAAGTCTTACGACTCCATAAGATGTTAAAATGATGTCATAGTTCTCTAGTGGGAATCTCCTGTTGGATCCATGATATATGAAGTAGGTCAATTCAGGTGTGAATTTCTTTATTTCATTTTCCCAATTGGATATCAATGTGGGCGGGACGATTACTAGTGATGACTTGTTCTCTAAAAGTCCCTTTTCCTTATAGAACAATATTGCGGACAATACCTGTATTGTTTTACCTAATCCCATGTCGTCAGCCAGGATGCTTCCAAACCTGTATCTTATATTCTGGATTAACCATGAATAGCCGATTTTTTGATAAGGTCTCAATTCTCCGGTCAGTGTTTCAGGAGCATTGTATATTTTGGTTTCCTTTATTAATTCCTTAAATCTCTTATAATCGGCAGGATTTTTCAATTGTCTTTTAGCTAATTTTTTTGTATTGCCCATATTCTGTTCTCTTTTAGATTTAATTAGTTAATATACTATTTTTAACAATATAAATAATTTTATTTTGTCTTATTTTTTTAAATAATATTCAATTTTTTAAATATTTTTTTTTTACCGAATTTTGAATTAATCACCTAAAAAACAAAGTATATAATATAGTAAAATAAGATATATTAAAGATAGAGAATTATATTTTCTTAAAATGGTGATTTAATGGTAAAAATAGCTAAATTAGCTTTGGAAGATGGAACTGTTTTAAAAGGTGAAGCATTCGGTTATGAAACCACTAAATTAGGAGAACTCGTTTTTTCTACAGGTATGGGTGGTTACACTGAATCATTAACTGATCCGTCTTTTAAAGGAGAAATTTTAATGTCTACTTACCCGTTAGAAGGTAATCATGGGGTAAGTGAAAAATGGTACCAATCTGATAAGATTCAGGTTGAAGGATTTGTTTGTCGTGAGGTCTGTCGTGAAGTCTCTAATTTTGGACCTCAAAAAACTTTGGATGATTTTTTAAAAGAATTTAAAACTCCCGGTATCAGTGGAATCGATACACGTGACTTAACTCTTAAGATTCGTGAAAGAGGTTCCCTTAAAGCAGCAATTACTACTGAAGACATTGCAGATGATAAATTAATCGAAATGGCAAAGTCACAGCCAAGCATTGAAGATATTGATGTTGTTCCATTAGTATCCACAAAAGAGATTAAGGTATTCAATGAAGATGCCGACAAAAAAGTTGCTTTAATTGACTGCGGAGTTAAAAAGAACATTATTAACTCATTCTTAGAAAGGGATATTGGAGTATTGTTGTTCCCTTATGATACTGATTATAAAACTATCTTGGATTACTCTCCTAACGGTTTGATGATTACATCCGGTCCTGGAAATCCTGATAGGGTATCTGAAACCATTGAAACTATGAAAAAGTTATCCAACAGGTTGCCAATTTTCGGAATCTGTATGGGCCAGCAACTAATCGCTAAATCTTTCGGTGCAAAATCATATAAGATGAAATTCGGACACCGTGGTGAAAACCAGCCAGTTAAAGACTTGAACACTGGAAAAGTATACATCACTTCCCAAAACCACGGATTCACAATCGATAAGGAATCCTTGAAGGAAACAGATTTAGTATTGACTCACGTTAACTTGAATGATGGAACTCCTGAGGGTATTTCTCACAAGGAACTTCCTATACGTTGTATACAGTACCACCCTGAAGCGGGACCTGGTCCAAACGATACAAGAAATACTTTTGATGAGTTTAGCCAAATGATGGATGATTATTAAAAAATTAAATGAGGATTATATATGCCAGTTGATAAGGATATTAAAAAAGTATTAATTATTGGATCTGGACCTATTCAAATCGGACAGGCAGCTGAATTCGATTACTCCGGTTCTCAAGCATGTAAATCATTAAGAGAGGAAGGTATTGAAACTGTGCTTGTTAACAGTAATCCTGCTACCATTCAAACCGATATTGATATGGCAGATACAGTTTACACTGAACCATTAACTCCAGAAGTTGTTGCAAAAATCATAAAAGAAGAAGAAATTGATGCTATTTTACCAACAATGGGTGGACAAACCGGATTAAATATTGCAACAGGTCTTGGAGACTTAGGATTATTAGATGGAATTAAGGTTTTAGGTTCTGACGTTCAAACAATCAAAGATGTAGAAGACCGTGACTTATTCGCAAACTTAATGGATGAAATCGGAGAGAAAATTCCAAAATGTCATGCTGTTGAAAGCGTTGAAGACGCACTCAAGGCTGTTGAAGACATTGGATACCCTGTAATTGTTAGACCAGCATTCACATTAGGTGGAACCGGTGGAGGAATCGCTCACAATGAGGAAGAATTGATTGAAATCGCTAACCATGGTTTGGACATGAGTTTCATCAACCAAGTTCTCATTGACGAGTCCGTTCTCGGATGGAAGGAAATCGAGTTTGAGGTAATGAGGGATAAGGAAGACACCTGTATCATCGTATGTACCATGGAAAACATCGACCCTATGGGTATTCACACAGGGGACAGTGTAGTAGTCGCTCCTATCCAAAATCTATGCGATGAAACCATTCAGCAAATGCGTGACGCTTCAATCAAGATTATCCGAGCTTTAGGAATTCGTGGTGGATGTAACATTCAATTCGCTTTAAACCCTGAAACCGATGAGTACAAGGTAATTGAAGTAAACCCACGTGTATCAAGAAGTAGTGCACTCGCATCAAAAGCGACAGGTTATCCAATCGCTAAAATTTCATCCAAAATCGCTTTAGGAATGACGTTGGACGAAATCAAAAACGACATTACCAAGGAAACACCTGCATCATTTGAGCCAGCAATCGATTACGTAGTTATCAAAATCCCAAGATGGCCGTTTGACAAGTTCAAAGGAATCAGCCGTGAAGTGGGAGTTCAAATGAAGGCAACCGGTGAGGTAATGGCTATCGGAAGAACCTTTGAGGAAGCTTTCCAAAAAGCATTAAGATCACTTGATATGGGCTTTGACGGATTCGAATATGTGGAATACACCGAAGAAGACCTTGCTCATCCGACAGATTTAATCTACTTCCAAATCTATTCAGCTATTAAGGACGGAATGGATATCGATAAAATCCGTGAGCTCACTAAAATCGACAATTTCTTCTTATACAAAATCAGAAACATCGTCAACTTTGAAAATGATGTGACTGCTGACAAATTAGATGATGAAGATTACTTAAGAAAAGCAAAACAAATAGGATGTTCCAATAAGAGATTGGCTGAATTGTCCGGCCAAACCGAGGAATACATCAGAAACTTGCTTTCAAGATACAATATCAAGCAATCCTATAAGATGGTAGACACCTGTGCAGCTGAATTTGAAGCTAAGACTCCTTATTACTACAGCAGCTATGACAAAGGTAATGAATTGACCTCAACCACCAAGAAAAAGGTTGTCATTTTAGGTGCAGGACCTATCAGAATCGGTCAGGGTATTGAGTTCGATTACTGCTGTGTACACTCATCCCTTGCATTAAAAGATGAAGGAATTGAAACAATATTAATCAACAACAACCCTGAAACCGTAAGTACCGATTACGACATTTCAGACAAACTGTTCTTCGAACCATTGACATTTGAGGATGTAATGGGAGTCATCGAACAGGAAAAACCTGATGGTGTTATCGTTCAATTCGGTGGACAGACCTCAATCAACCTTGCAGTGCCATTGGCAAATGCAGGAGTTAAAATCTGGGGTACTCCATATGAAAGCATTGACAGAGTAGAAGACAGGGAGTTATTCGCTGACTTGCTTGAAAAATTACACATTCACCAAGCACCATATGGAACTGCTAACTCATTTGAAGAAGCAAAAGAGATTGCAGAAAGAATCACATTCCCAGTGCTTGTACGTCCATCCTATGTAATCGGTGGAAGAGCAATGGAAATCGTTTACGATGTCAACGAGCTTGAGGAATATATGAAAGAGGCTGTAAAAGTCTCACCTGACCACCCAATCTTAGTTGACAAGTTCCTCGAAGATGCAATCGAATTGGATGTTGACCTCTTATGTGACGGTGAAGATGTATTCATTGCAGGAATCATGGAGCACATCGAGGAAGCGGGTGTTCACTCAGGAGACTCCGCATGTGTGATACCTCCTCAAACCATTCCGGAACATATATTGAACACCATCCGTGAAAACTCAAGAAAATTGGCATTGGAATTAGACGTCAAAGGTTTAATGAACATTCAATATGCAGTCAAACTAGATGAGGAAATGGTCTACATCATTGAGGCAAACCCTCGTGCAAGTAGGACAGTTCCATTTGTAAGTAAGGCTATTGGAGTTCCATTGGCTAAGGTTGCAACCTGGATTATGAACGGCGCCAAATTGAAAGATTTCGATTTAACAAAAGAAATCAAGATTGACCATGTGGCTGTAAAAGAATCCGTATTCCCATTCCTTAAATTACCTGAATCTGACACAGTTCTTGGACCTGAAATGAAATCCACTGGTGAAAGTATCGGTATCGATGACAACTTTGGAATGGCATTTTACAAATCACAGCTTTCAGCAGGCATGGAATTGCCTAAAGAAGGTAAAATATTCATGAGTGTTAAAGAGGCTGACAAAAAGAAAATCAGACCTATTGCGGAAAAAGCATCCACTTTAGGATTCAAGGTTGTTGCAACTGACGGTACAGGAGATGCAACCGGTTTGGCTGATGTTGAAAAAGTATTGAAAGTCTCACAAGGATCACCTAACATCAGGGATTCAATCCTAAACAAGGAAATTGATTTGATTATCAACACTTCTGAAGGTAAGCAATCTGCAAAAGACGGTTATATCATCAGACGTCTAGCTATTGAGCTCGGTATTCCATACGTTACCACATTGGCTGGAGCAAGAGCAGTTTTAAATGCTATTGAAGCTGTTCAAAATAGTGAAATCAATGTAAAATCTTTAAACAAATATGCTGATGGAGAATAATTTTTCTCTATCCTTTTTTTAATTATTATACAAATATTCTTTAATATTAATACCACATGAAGGGCATTCTTCCTCACCGATTTTTAACCTGCTTTTACACTTAGGACAGAAGTTGAGCTTGACCTTGTACTTTTTTGTCGGGTCAATGGTTATATTGACTTCAATTCTTTCTGTGATGTGTGTTCTTAAGACGCTCATGTCCCAATGGTTGTCCATTAAAAGCTTCTTATAGTAAAACGCTTCGGTCATGGTGTCGTAATCGCCTATGATGTCTTCTCCCTTCTTGATAAAGAATTTTCTCTTTTTATGGTCAAAAAGGATTTCTCCTTCCCTTTCGGTCTTGTTTACCTTGGTTCCCTTGATTCTGCCTTTCGGTCTTTTTTCGGGAAATGGTGGCAATTCCATGTTCTCATACTTGTTTTCCAAATCGCATTCAACAAGCAGGTCATAGTCAAAGTTACAAAAAAATAGTGCATCTCTTTCGTATAATGCGTCAGATAATTTCCTGAACTCTCCATAGTCCTTATTGTTATATTTAACTCTGTATACGTTGCCTGTTTTTACTATATTCCTGTAAAAGTATCGTATTTCCTGAGAGTTAATTGAAATCACCTTGATGGTTTAAAAGTAAGTGTAATGGTCATATTATGAAGTTAAAACGTGTTCTAATAAATTGAGGTTGTATTTAATTTAATGGCCATCACAATTATAATATTGATTTTTTGATTAAATAAATGTAATGAATACAAAAATATATTAATAAAAAAAATTAGATTTTCCTTTAATGTTTACTATATCAAACGGAATTATATTAAAAGGGCAAGATTTGGTTCCTGTTAAGGAAAATATTGTCATTGATGATGGCAAAATAATCGAAATCGGAAAAGAGGCTAGTGAAGGTAAAATAATTGATGTTGATGGTGCTGTGGTTTGCCCATCTTTTATAAATGGACATATGCACATTGGGGATTCAATCATCAAGGATGAAGGTTATGGCCTTTCATTGAGTGAAATGGTCAAGCCGCCTCATGGAGTAAAGCATGTTGCCCTTTCTAATGCTTCCGATGATGATTTGATTGATGCTATGAGAAAATCCATGAAGGAAATGGTCGAATCTGGAACAACACATTTCATTGACTACCGGGAAGGCGGTCTTCATGGAGTCAAGCTTCTAAAGAAAGCTTCTGCAGACTTGCCGATCAAGCCAATTATCCTGGGTCGTGACGATAGCTTTTATGGTGACGATCCTGATTTAACAAAAGTAAAAACTGCCATTCGTAAACTTTTAAAAATTGCTGATGGGATTGCCCCAAGCGGATTTGGTGAAATCACTCCTGAAGTTGCCAAACTGATTGTTGAGGAGTGCAATAAGCAGGGCAAGATTTCATCAATTCATGTTGCGGAATCTGAATCAAACCAAATAGAATCATTGAATGAGGACAGGATGAGTGAAATCGGAAAAGGTGTTGATGCTGGTTTCAGTCAGTTGGTTCACCTCACTAATCCAAAAGGAAATGACCTTGATTCAGTCGCTTCATCTAATCAGAATGTTGTCGTCTGTCCAAGGGCAAACGCCACCCTGAATGTTGGTGTGGCTCCATTAAATAGGATGCTTGATTTTGGAATTCGTCCTTTAATCGGTACGGATAATGTTATGTTAAACTCTCCGAATATGCTTAGGGAGTTGGAATTCACATTAAAATTGATGTCTGTTTATTATAGGAAATACATAAACCCTAAAGAGTTATTAAAAATGGCTACAACAAACGTTTGTGGATTGAATATTAATAATGTTATTCAAAAGAATAGTATTGATGTTGGAAATTCTGCTGAATGTATAATTTTTAAGTCTTTTTCTAAAAATCCTTACTTAAATATCATAAATAGGTCCGAAACGAAAAATATATTATATATCATTAACAAAAAATTTAGCATATAATATCATGGATATAAATCTATATATTATGGGAGATGTTAATGATGTATAAAAAAATATTGGTCCCTACAGATGGGTCAGAATTTGCAAAAAAAGCTCAAAAACACGCTTTGTTTTTATCCAAAGTTAGTGGAGCTGAAATAATCGCTGTGAGTGTCACAGAAAATAATTTTGTTAACGGGCTTCCATTAGATGATGAAGTATACCAGTTAAATCAAATTTTAAAAGAAAGATCCGAAGAGAATCTTAAGGAATTTGATGCATTGAATGAAGATGACCTCAAAATTGCTCATGTCATTAGAGAAGGCTCACCTGCTAAAGTCATTTTAGAGGTTGCAAAAGAAGAAGTCGTTGACTTGATTGTTATGGGTAGTTCTGGAAAATCTGGTTTCGATAGATTTATTATGGGCAGTGTGGCAGACAAGGTTGTAAATTCAGCCAAATGCGCAGTGCTTGTAGTGCATTAATTTTACCATTTTATTATTGTAGATATAAGGTGTTTTTATGTTAGTTAAAAGAACAATGTCTAAAAATGTTGTAAGTGTTTCCGTTCCTGGAAATCGTGAAAAAGTTTTAGACTTAATGAGAAAAGAAAACAAAGCAGTTCTTCCTGTTGTTAAAGAAGATACTGATATTTTAGTAGGACTAGTAACTCGTTCTGATTTAATTAATAATCCTGATGAAGAACAAATTGCAATGTTAATGACCAGAGAATTGATTACTGTTAATCCTGGTGACGATGTAGTTGATGCTGCTCGCCTTATGATGGAGAATAATGTTAGAAGAGTTCCTGTTGTAAACGATGATGGCGAATTAGTAGGTATCATCACCTCTTTTGATTTGGTGTCTAAGGCTTTAACAAAAATTGATGTGCATGATGCTGTTGAAGATTATATGATTACAACTGTCCCTACAACTTGGGAAAAAGCTCCATTAAATGTTGCTTTTGAAACTATGAATCAATTTGGTTTAAAATCTGTTTTAGCATTAGATGATGACGCTAAATTATCAGGTATTTTAACTGAAACCGATTTCATTTCAGAAATTGAAATCATCTCTGAAAGAAGTGAACACAGTTCTACTGTTGGAACTGAAGGGGATAAATGGTCATGGGATAGTACTTCAGTGTTATACATTGAGAAAAATCACTTGAAATTCACCGATAAGGTTGTTAGTGACGTTGCTGTAGATAATGTTGAAGTGGCTAATTCAAAAACCAAAGTTTCTGACTGTGCTAAGAAAATGAAAACCTTGAACATTGAACAAATTCCTGTAATCGGTGTTGAAGGAGATTTAGTAGGTCTTGTAAGAGCTAGTGATTTAATCAAAGCATTAGTTCCTGATGAATAGTGGTATAATGGCTGTTAGTCCCGTATTGGTGATAAAAGTAGTTGACAATGTCAGTGTTCAGGTTCGTGCAAGATTGTATGATGATTTTTCTGAACACAATATTGTTTTAAACTCTGTTCTCACTTATTGGTGGGCTAATAATTTACCGCCTGCCGTAAAATTTTTAGAGTTATTGGATTCAGTTATAAAAAGAACAATCAATGAGATTATGCCTCATAAGACTTTGAACTTGAAGTATGAGGTCAAGGCTAATGAAACTTTGGAAAAGGCTTCCGAACTTGAAATCAATCTGATTTCTGTTGTGGCGGATGATGTTGGCTTTAAAATTGATGGCGGCGAAATTTCATTATCTCATATTAGCAAAATTGATGATGACTTTGAACCTAATGAGTTTGTAACTACTTTCGATCAGAGTATTGAAACTCCGGATATTGTCTTAAAAAAATATTTGGAAATGAAAGAATCATAAGATTTTTTCATCATTTTTTATTTCTATTTTTAGCAAATTTTTTTCTTGCATTATTATTGATTTGGCGGTTAATTTAAATGCATATTTTTTTAATGGATTATTTTTTTATTGAAGCTATTTTTCATTAAAATAATTGTGGTGTTCATTTCAATAAATAGATTTGATGTTATCTATATCAAATTTTCACTTTCAATATATTTTTTAATATATTCAAGCAATTCCTTTGCATCTTCCTTTTTAATGTCATCTGATGTGCGAATGAAATCAATAAGATTTCCCTTTGTGTCATCATCCAAACTTGATTCGCCTAAAGTCTGAGCGTAATTCCTTTTTGGATAAAAAGTAGACTTTGTGATTTGAATCAGTTCATCCTTTTCATCTTCTGTGATGATATTTTCAGACACTGCATTTGTGAAGACATAATTCATGCTGATTAACGGAACTGACAATGCTTCCAATGTTTCGGAATCAAGCATCACTGCAACGTCATCATCTGAATCCACTGCACCACTTGCATATTGGTTATAACAATAACCAACTCCGGTCATTCCTAAGATGTCAAGTTCTGAGGCTCTAAGTGCGCCCATACTTGATGCGCCAAATACCTTTACGCCTTTTTTCATGACATTAATGATTTCCCTATGGCCTACGGCAGAATTTTGATGGAAAACTCCATCGATTATTCCTATAATGTCCGGATTTTCTTTAATGTCATGGCCAAGGTCTCCTCTTTTTATGGGCTTTCTGTATATTACTTCTACATCATCATGTGAATCTAGAATTTCACGAGCCTCATCAAATGGAAGGGACAGTCCTGTATAAATTATAATCTTTACCATGGTATCAAACTTTTAAAAATCTGTATCCTGCTCTTGTAGGGTCAATTGCATAAAGTTCCATTTCGGGAATCACTACACGGACTACGCTAACGTCAATCTCAGGTCTTGTTAAATCAGTATATAGGATTTTCTTTATGTCATTTGCCATCAATTCCTCTTTAACAATCTCCAAGTCTTTTGTGATTGAGGTGGTGGACCTATTTTCAATGTCTGCCAAATCAATTTGGTCATCTTCCTGCTGGAAGTAATACTTGTTAATCCTTTTCATTCTCTCATAGCCTGCCTCACGGGCGAAATCCGCTCTGACAGTGTCTTCACGAGCACCATTGATTTGTGTTGCTCTGCTTTGTGCAACTTCTGTCAATGCCCTTAGGATTGCAACCTCCGGGTCGAGATGGGTTCCTATACCCAATGTAAGTAGGCCTGCATCCCTTGTCACAGTGTCATCAGCCGAAGCAGCTATTGTTGGAATCTTAATGTCTGCAGTAAAGTCCATCAGCTTGATTTTGATTCCCTCAGATTCAAATTTATCGATTATTTCATTGATAAGTTCACTTTTTATGCTGTCAATGTTTATTTGGGAATAGTTTTTATGAGTCATCTCGAAAATGCTCCATGCATCCCTTTCTATGACTTCAAAAATTCCATGTAATATCGCTTCCTCCAAGACATTTCCAGAAGCGAGTCCGTTGGTGTTTGACTTGAATAGGCTTTCAACTGAATTGTCATGGATGTACGGATGAAAAACTGCATTTGAAGGGACATAATATTCATTTCCTGAAATCAAATCATGAGATATGTTCCATTCCAGCTTCATGTCACTCAAATCTTTTTTCTCAAATTTTTGATTTAGGTTTAACGATTTTGGGTCTATATAGTCTCCCTTTTTGCCAATTTCGCCAACAGTTGCAATGACTGTTTCATCGTCCTCTTGCTTTTCAGCGGAATATCTCTCAAATCCCTCCATCATTGCTGAAGCTTTGGCATGATCCTTGCTGATTCCTTTTCCACCATAAATGCTTATCGCTCCGTCTTCTGCAGTTGGTCTTATTGCTGTAAAGACGGGCATTCCGATTCTATCCAGGTCGGTAATGTCGGCAATACGGGTTATTCCAACAGTCCTTAACTTGTCCTCGTTGATTTCAATTGTCCTTTTTGGAGCTATTACTCTATGTGTCCCTTTAAAATATGTGAGTTCTTCTGTCATTTTAAAATCCTAATATTAATCTAACAATACCTTCGACACCAATTGTCATTGATGCTGCGGTTAATATTCCTGCAATTGCAATTGTGGCAATCCATATTCCAATGTTCCATGTAAATACTTTGGATCCGTCCAGATTTCCAATTGGAAGCAAGTTGAACACGGCTAAAAAGCTGTTAATTGAGTAACCTGCTGAACAGATGATGTATATCAGTACTGAAGTCTCGGAAGTGAATGCGGAAGGATAAACTGCAGTTGCAATTCCTAAAAACACCAATGCAAGGATAATGTTGACAATAGGTCCTGCAATGGATATCTTACCGTTGATTTCATCGGTCATATAGTTTGCATAGGTGTATACCGCACCCGGAGCTGCAAATACGAATCCGAAAAATGATGTGACAAGTGCAAATATTAATCCTTGAGGCCATAATTTGAATTCAGCCCAGTAACCATATTTCATTGATATGAATTTGTGTCCGAGCTCGTGCAGGATGAAACCTGCTCCAACACCAACCATAATAATTGGCAGGATTGATAAAATTGCATTAGCGTCTCTTCCGACGTTCGCTATTGCAAAACAAAGTGAAATGACAATAAATGCAATTATCAAATCTCTTATTTCACTGAGTGTAAATTTAAACATAATGTTAAAATATCTAATTTTATATATAAAGTTTTTTCTAATATTAATTATGGACTTTCACATTGACAATATTTTAAATGATATGCAAAAGGATGATTTTAATGCTTATTTGTTGACTGGCTTTACAAATGTTGAGTATATTTCAGGATATAAGCCAACCAGCTTTGCATTTTGTATAATTAAGGATAATCCTGTTATTTATACATCTAAAATGGATATGGAATTGGCTAAAAACAATTCTTCTATTGAAATTAAGGAATATGAATCCTATGATGTTATGATTAATGAATTGAAGGAAGAAGGGATTAAAAATCTTGCAATTGAGCCAACCTTGCCTTTCAGTACCTTCGTCAGGTTCAGGGATGATTTTGAAATCGATTCAAAAACATACATTGACAAGCAAAGGATGATCAAGACTCCTGATGAAATTGAAAAAATCACTAGGGCAACCGAAATCGCCCAAAGGTCATTTCTGCAATTGGACATTCTCAACAATGAAAACACTGAAAAAGAGATTGCCTTTGATCTTGTCCGCTACATGATTGAAAACGGTGCGGATAAGGAATCGTTCGACACAATTGTCACAAGTGGTTCTAATTCAAGTCTGCCTCATGCGATTCCAGAGGCCAAAAAGCTTGACCGACCAATCTTAATCGATTGGGGATGCATCTTTGAAGGATACTGTTCAGATAATACCAGAACCATGGTTTATACAGAAAAGCAGCAGGAAATTTGGGACATTGTTGCCGAATCTCATGACAAGGCCATAAAGGCAATCAAACCTGGAATGAAATGTTGTGAAGTGGATAAGGTTGCAAGGGATGTAATTGCAGATTATGGCTATGGTGACAGGTTCATTCACTCAACTGGCCATAGCTTGGGACTTGACATCCATGAAACTCCAGGATTTTCTCCTCGTGATGATACAATCGTTGAGAAAGGCATGGTCATAACAGTTGAACCGGGAATCTATTTGGAAGGTGAGTTTGGAGTTAGGCTTGAAGATACTGTGGCTGTTTCAAAGAAAGGCAATGTCATTGGGGAATTGCCTCTGAATATAGTCTAAAATATGGGTCATATGGCTTTTAATCGTTAAATTTATCTATTTTAATTTTAATATTATATTTTGAGTGGTGGCAATGCCGTTAATTAGGATGAAAAAAGTTTGGGATTATTGCACATATAACAAGCCGTTTTTTCTGTTTGTTTTGTTCTTGTTTTTAGTATTAAATTATGTCCAGGAGGGCGTTGAGTGGCATTCTTTTAATTATGTTGTTGCGTTAATATGTTTTGTGCTCATATGGGGTTATGGGATGTCAATCACTCGTGACAGGATACATGGTGGTTATAGGCTACCTAAACTATTAATTAAGGATATTGTTACTTTAGGAATTAAGTCAAGCATTGTTGTTTCAGTTTATGTTTTAATTCAGGGAGTTATTTTGAATTTTGTATGTTCTCCATTGGGGTTTTCGACTTTTGATTTGGAGGAGATGTTAATCCAATTGCCCGAAACGATTCACATGCTGTTTGCACATGATCCGTTCAATACATTAGTGTTTGTCGTTTTAGGGTCCATACTATTTTATTGCACTGCATTTTTCATGGAGATTGCATTAGCTAGGCTGGCAGACACTGGAAGTTTCTGGTCCTCTTTTAATTTAGTGACTATCAAGAAAATAATTGATGAAATAGGTTGGAGAAATTATGCCAAGGATTATACTGCAATTATTCTGGCGATTGGTTTATTTGCTTTTTTAGGCAATATTGCCCTTCCAAACTGGTTATTAAATTATATTTGGGTTATTATTCTGGATTTATTCATGTTTGCGACTCAATTTTTGGGTATTGGTGCAGTTTACTCCACGATTAAAAATTCCGAATCAGAGGTTCCTGCATCTGAAGAGTGATTTGTTGGATATGTCCAACATGTTTTAAATAGTGTATTCAAAAATTTCTGTTACATTATACTCTGAACAGGTTGCCAATTTGTAATCCTCAATTTCAAATAGGTTGAATTTTGGTTGTTTCTTATTTTTTAGGGTTATTTCATTGTCTATAATTATCTCAAAGCTATCCAAATCTAGGTTAAATCCCAATCCTGTGTATTTCATGTAGCTTTCCTTCAAAACCCAGTAATTGAAGAATTCATCTGAAGGATTTTGCGATTTCATTATGCTTTCATATTCGCTGTTGTAGAAGTAATGCTTTGCTATATCTAAATCAATGGTTGGGTCATTATATTCTATATCAACTCCGACTTCTTTGTCGGATATTGCGCAAGCGACCATTTTGCCAGAATGGCTTAAATTAAAATAGATATCTTTATAATTGGATATGTATGCCTTGCCGTATTTGTCAATTTCAAAAGTTGGGTTTGTGATGTTTTCTTCTTTAAGCAAGCTATCCAAAAGAATGTATGCTCCTGCACTGAGCTTCTTGTCCTTTTCGAATCGGAATCTGTCAACTTTGTCCTTTCTGCTTTCAGGCAGCAGTTTGTATGATTCAATCCAATTCAAATCTTCAACATTTGTGTAGGCTACTTTAATCATTTTTGATCTTTAAATATAATAATGTCATGTCGTCGAATTGCTCTGTATCTTTGGCGAACTTGTTGATGTCGCTTGATAATGGTCCTATCGGATCTTTGTCACTTTCAAATTCATTAAAGAATTTCAATAACCTATCTGCACCATACATTTCTTTTTCTTCAGTGATTGCATCTGTAATTCCATCAGTATATAACACGATTTCATTTGACAGGATTATTTCTTGGTCTTCGAACTTGAAATCTTCAAAAAGTCCTAACGCGATTCCTGGATTGATGTTTAAATAGGTAAATTCATCATTTTCTTTAATCAACGGAGGATTATGTCCGGCATTTGAGAATATCAATTTTTTTGTTGTTTTATTATATATTCCGAGCCAGACTGTGATAAACATGGTTTCAGAATTATTTTCACTTAATTGATTGTTCAATAGGAATAAAACTCTTGAAGGACTTTTAGTGTATTTTAAGTGTTGTTTTATCATTACTTGACTAATCATTGCAAGAATTGCTGCGGGAACTCCTTTTCCTGAAGCGTCTCCAATTATAAGGGCCAAGTGCTCATCATCCAGAGGGTAATAATCAAAGAAGTCTCCTCCCACTTCCTTGGCAGGTTTTGAATATCCATTTACAATATAATCATTATTTTCAAGGGGTTCTGTCGGTAGATTTGCGGCCTGAATTCTTGTTGCAATATCAAGTTCAGCTTTAATGCGCTCTTTTTCCCCTTCAATCTCATGAATGTTTTCAATATAATTGTTGTTGAAGTTAATTAATTCAGTATAAGAGCGAGCTAATGTTCCGATCTCTGTTTTTTCATTAATATAATTGGAATAAAGTTCTAATAATCCTTCAGATTCTATTTTTTCATTTTCATGGAGGAATTTTTCAATTCCCGCAAATGATATGATTGGGTTAATTACCTTATTTTCAACATGTCTCAAAACGGCTATTGAGGGGATAAGGAAAATCAACAATATGATGTCCATGAACACCATCATTGAAATGATTATTTCATTTAGGTTTAAAGGGAGAATTTTATCAAATGCGATAATTAGTTTCGAATCTCCTGCGATGATGATTCCAAAGATTGCTAAAATCAATGTTGCCAAAAGAAATATGGACATAATTTCTTCAGGGATTGATTTGTTTTTTGATTTGACTATATTCCCGGTTATTGGCTTTGTTAAATATAGGAATAATATCAAACAAATAGTGATCAATTCCATTATAGCAATATTCTGATTCAAAGGAGTGGCCCAATCGATTACCAATGTTATTGATAAAGATAAAATCAATAGGATTCCAAGTATGATGTATAATTTTTTATTATATTCTTTTTTTGATATTTTTGGAACGTGGGTAAAATCAAACTTGTTAGAAATCCAGATTCCAATTATCCCGAATATGAATGATGAATTGATGAAGTTTAGGAAGTATCTTATTTCAATTATATAATTTATTGGTATGGTGTTCGGATATAATAAATAAAACAATTTTCCATGAGTTAATACGTATAAAACTCCACAAATAATTATAATTCCCAAAAATAGGCGCACGTTAGAAGTATTGTTTAATTTGGGAATTGAAATTTCTTGTCTTCCATTATATTTTTCATACCATAGTTTATGTGCCAAATATGACACTCCAAAACCTGCAATTGCTGAAGATATTGCAGTTACTGGACCAAATCCTCTTATCAGGTCACATAAAAAATTTGCAAATACGGAACCTATTGCACCATATGGACCAAATATCAGTCCTGAAACTAACAATATTCCTACATGGGGAGTCAATCCCTCTGCAAAGTCAAATCCATTGGTCAAGTAATATGTTCCTAAGTTAAAAACCATCATTAAAACGAAAGGAATCATCACTTTTTTTATTTTATCATTCATTATTCCACATTTTTAATAATTTTCAAGTGATTTTCACCATTAACGTATTTGTAATCTAACTCATCAGCCATCTTTTTAGTTAATAAAATTCCAAGTCCTCCCACGGTTGTTTCTTCGATTGTTGCAGGGGGTTTTGGATTTTCTTTAAGGATTGGATTAAATTCAATTCCGTTATCAATAAATTCTATGGTCAGTGTTGGTTCTTCAAATTCAACATTGACTTTAACAAAATCAGCATTTGAATGATTGAGGATATTGACGAAAACTTCTTCAACAATCAAATCCACTTTGAGGTTTTCTTTTTTAAGATTATTTAAAATAAACTTATTTAGTCTTTGCAGTTCAAGTAATTCTGGTTGTAATGAAATTGAATTCATTCTATCTTCAATATTTTATCGAAACCTGACATTTTAAAAATTTCGTTGATTGTATCATTAACATTTTTAATTGTCATTGGGATATTATCAGGTGCTAATTTCTTTTGGGTTGCAATTAGGACACGTAATCCTGCACTTGAAATGTATTTCAATTTGGAAAAGTCTATAACCAGTGAATTGAAATTTCCCATTTCATCAAGGATTTCCTTTTCAAAGTCAGGGGCGGTAACTGTATCAATGCGATCTCCAACTGAGATTGTTAATTCAGTATCGTTATACTTTTTTTCAATATCCATACTTATCACTATTTTAATATTTTCTCTCTTAATTTTAAATATTTTTTGAATATTGTATTTTGAGAGGAAATATGATTAAATGATTTTTCATGATTTAAATCTATTTTAAATTTGTTTATTTTTAATAAAACTTCCTATTTGTTATTTATTCATGATTTAATATGCAAGTGTGTAATTGCATTCAAAAAACTTTATATATAGTGTTCAATAGACTTATGATTAAGTGTAATTTTAAAAATTCTTAAAAAAATTTATGGTGGAATCGAAAATGAGAATGCATAAAATTTGTCCAAGATGTGGATCTAGAAATGTTGATTGGATTATTCCTCAAAATTGGTCACAATGCGTTTGCAGAGATTGCGATTATACTGGACCAATAATAGAAGGAAACGATGAATTGGCTCAAGAGATTCATGAAGCATACCTAGATTCATTAAAAGATGATGATGAATAGATATTTATGAGGTGAGCAAGATGTTAGGCTTAAATAAAACTCAGTATGATGAAACTATTAGGAATGTTCCTAGTGATGATTCATATCCGATGGTAGCCATATTATTCTCAAAAAACAATGGGATTGGAGTTAATGCATTGTCCCTTACAGTTCTTGATTTAATCAATAATGACCAAATAAAATGCGACATTGATTTGGAGGACTCATACGAAGTGGGCAATAAATTGGCACCTAATGATATGGAGGTTCTGAAAAAGATAACTCTCAGAATAGCCAATAAAGGGGAGTTGAAAACCTCAGAGTCATTAGCCATTAAATTACTCAAGAATATGAATAAGGGCAAAAAGTTCAACTTAAAATCCATGGCAAAACAAACCAACAACTCTTCAATTGCCAACAAATTTGAAATGGATTTCAATGAATTCGTCAATGCGGTTAAAAATGAAAATGGATATGATGGTGAAAATTACAGAGATATCCTGCAAAACTCCAAATTGACAAGCAAAGGAAAGGAATTGAAAAAAGAATGGAAAAACTTCCAGGAATATCTGAAATCAAAAGATTTGACTGAAAAATATCCTCCGGAATCCGATTTGGAAAACTCCATTCAAGTGTTGTATGCATCATGCTTTGGCATTGAAAAAGATGCATTGCGTGCAAGGGAGAATAATTCTTCATTGACAGATTTCATTGATAAGGATGGATATAAATTGTTAAATATCATATTCAATAATGCATTATTGAATGTAACTGAAAAAAGAAAAGGGGACGGAATATTTTACGGGGTTAACGATAAATATACCATTCCTGGAGGGGGATAATTTTTCCTTTAAATCCTCCATAATTTTTTTTTAAATTCATGATTTCTCGTTGATATGTTTTATTTAAATGGTTCGTTTAGTATAAATTATTTATATATTGGTGAACTATTAAATAATAGGGTGTTTATATGAGCGAATTCAGCAGCACTGATGAAAAAATCATGAGGGCAACATTAGAAATTCTTCAAGAGGAAGGTTTTTCAAAAGCAACCACTAAGAAAATTGCCGCCAAAGCTGGTGTGAATGAGGTAACTATTTTTAGAAATTTTAAAAATAAGAAGAATTTGGTGGAAACTACAAAGGAGCACTATTTTAAACTATTTCTAGAAAAATTTGAGGAAATTTTTGATTTTAATGAGGATGATGAAATTGAAGGATATCTCCAAAGCAATTTCATGGGCCTTTTAAATCTTTCAGAAGATGATTATAGTATTATTAAAATAGCTATGGAAGAAGTTAGGGAGGGTCCTGAAAGGAATCAATTGGTATCAAGGATTTCTACCACTGCTTTCGACAAACTGGATGAGTTTTTCAAATTACAAATTGAAAAAGGAAAGATTAGATCCGTGGATACTCGAGTATTGGCAGTGATGTGTTATTCCATGACATTCCAGTCTCTTGTGTTATATAGGATATATGAGGAAAGTCCTAATGTCCCAAGGGATGACTATGCTGAAAAATTCTTAGATATATTGTATAATGGAATAAAAGTTTGATTTAAATTACTTTTATTAACTTCTTTTTCATCATTTAAAATATTTTTTACATGTTTTGTTTAATTTAGTTTTACGATGTATTAATATATTTATACTTGTTTATTAAAAATTATTATTTGGAGGTTAAATAATGAATAAAAATATTATAATTGCTATTCTAATTATCATTATTATTGCAGTCGTTGGAATCTTTGTTTTCCATCCAGGTGCAACTACTGAAGATGGTAAATTGAATACACAAATTAATTTTTTAAGTCAATCTAATTTAAAAAATGGAGATCAAATACAGATCGAATTAAAAGACGCGCAAGGAAATACGCTTGCAAATCAAGTTGTTAACTTCACATATCAGGCTAACGGTCAAGATGAAAAATATTCAGTTGTCACAGATAACCAAGGAAAAGCATTCTTAGTTTTAAGTAATGAGGATGCTGGTCAACATCAAGTAAATGTATCATATGCTGGTGACGCTAAGTATAATCCATGCACAGCTTCACAAACAATTACTATTGAAGAAGGTGAATCCTCATCTACTGAGTCCACACCAACAAATTCAACAGCAAGTACAATTGCTCATGACAACCGTACTTCTTCCAGTTCATCTGGTTCTTCCAGTTCTTCCAGTTCATCTGGTTCATCACATACCTATTACTATGATTATGAAACCGGTGATACTTATGATGAAAACGGTATAATCGTTAGCGGACAAAACGAAGGAGCCAGTATTTACGACGTTAGAAATAACCCGCCAGTGGTGGATGAAGACGGTTATCTTATCTAGAAAGTATTATTAATCTAATACTTTTTTTCTTTCTTTTTTTTAATTTATGGCCTTACTTCTATTTGAATTAATTTTGGAGGAATTTATATTAAATTTAAATCTGTTTTTGCAATATTCCTCATGATTGTCCTAACCAGTTTAGCCTGTGTGGGTGCTGTGGACACCAATCAAACAGAACATACAATCTTACAAGAAGACCAAAACACTGCTGAAATTGGAAATTTCACAGGTTTGAATGATGATATCAGTAAAATTCCTACTTATGGGAATTTAACCTTAACTAAGGATTATGTATACAATTACAGTGATTCAGATTACAAAGATGGAATTAGAATCACCAGTGACAATATATTAATCGATGGTTGCGGACACACAATTGATGGGGCAGGACAAGCCCGGATATTCAATATAACCTCTAGCAATGTTACTCTAAAAAACATCAAGTTCATCAATGCCTATTCCAGTGAAAATGGCGGAGCAATATACTCCACTCAGGGTTTAAACATATTGAATTCAACATTTTTAAACAACACTGCAGGATATAGCGCAGGAGCACTTTACTTCGCCCAAGGAGGAACGGTCTCCAATTCCTATTTCAAAAACAACACTGCTGGCAGCTATGGTGGTGCAATCTATTTTAACGGAGAGGGGTTAGTATCTGATTGTAACTTCACAAATAATAGTGCAAGCTCCGAAGGTGGGGCAATCAACTTTTGGACGGATGGAAAAATTAAAAATTCCAATTTTAAAGGTAATTCTGCACAAAGTGGCGGATCATTATATGTTAAGGGCGCCTCTGAAGTTGATGGATGTAACTTCGTAGCCAATAGGGCAAGAACAGGTGGTGCAATAGAATTCTGGAAAAATGGAACTGTAATCCATTCCCTTTTTAAGGATAATGTTGCAACATTTAGTGGAGGGGCAATTTACGCTAATGACGATGTATGTATGAACTATTGCAATTTAACAAATAATTCTGCTGAGGGATATTCTGGCGGTGCAATTTACATATTCAGTTTTGGAGAGTTTGCTGACTGTATTTTCACTAATAATTCAGCTTCACTTTATGGTGGTGCAATCTATTTTAATCAAAACGGGGCAATGGAAAAATCAGTATTTGAAGGCAATAAGGCTAATGATGGAGGTGCGATTTTATCCAGTGGAAAGCTGTTAATCGATAATTCCACATTCAAGGATAATTTTGCAACTTCAGGAGTTCATGATATCTGCTTAAAAGGAAATGCAACGGTTTTCTATGTTGCTCGTTTAACAATCATTAATGTTTCTGATGTTATTTATGGCAATACTGTGAAAATTATGGTCAATGTTTCATATAATGATGTTGCAGTTAATGGAGGTAACGTTTCAGTTGTAATCGGCAATAAGAGATACACTTATGATGTCGTTAATGGAAATGCAACAATTGAAATTCCTAATCTTGATGTGGGACCATACTCCTGTAGTGTGGCATTCAATGGTCATGAAAATTATACTGAAACAAATGTTAGTGTAAATTTCAATGTTAAAAAACAGAATTTGGTAGTTTCTGCAAGCAATAAGGCATATGTAATTAACTATGGTGGCAAATATTCCGTAATTGTTAGGGACTCTACCAATAAATGGGTTTCTGGTGTTAAAGTGACATTCGTCCTAAACGGCAAAGCTATACGTTCAGTCACTACAAATTCAAAAGGTGTTGCTACGCTTTCATTAACTTCAAAAATGCTTAAAACTGCAAAAGCAGGTAAAAAGAATCTTGTTATTAAAGTAACTGGTGCAAACTACAATATTGCCGGTAAAACTGCTAAAATAAAAATCAATAAGGAAAAAACAAAAATTGTTGCTAAAAAGAAAACATTTAAAAAATCTAAAAAAATTAAAAAATACAAAATTTCATTGAAAAACAGCAGGGGTAAGGCAGTTAAGAAAGTAAAATTAACCTTAAAAGTTAATGGAAAAAAATATATTGCAAAAACAAACAGCAAGGGCAAGACCATCTTTAAAATAAAGAAATTGGCCAAAAAAGGCAAATTCAGGGGGATTGTTAAATTTGCAGGCAATGCATGTTATAAAGTTGCTGGCAAAAAAGTTAAAATAACTGTAAAATAAGTGATAGTTTCAGTTGTTTTTTTTAAAATCTGTTGTTTAATTTGTAGTTAATATGAAATTATTACATTAATTTTCAATAATTTTTAAATAACATATAAATATTGTTATTTAAATAAATATAAATGACTCTTGTTATTTGAGTAAATTATAAAATAAAAAGGTGAAATAAATGGAATTAGGTGAAATATTAAGTGATGCTTTGGTTTACCCATTTCAAAACATCAAAGCATTAGTTTTATATATTATTTTAGGTATTATATTAGGAATCGCTATTTCCGGAACTGTCGTGGGTATTGCTGCAGGTACAGCTACCAAAAACATTTTCGCCCTTGTTGGTTTAGGAATTATCGGAATTTTCATTTCTCTTGTAATTGGTTTTGTAATTACAGGTTATCAATTGGACATTATTAAATATGGTATTGAAAGAAGCGCTGCAGCTCCTGGAATTGATTTTGTAAGACAATTCATCAATGGTGTAAAATACTTTGTTGTAATTATTGTTTACATGATTATCCCTATTATCATCGGTGCTATCTTAGCTGTAATCTTCCAACACTGGTTATCTTCTATAATCTCATTCATTTTAGCTATTGTATTCTCATTAGCATTACTCATGGCAGAATGTAGATTAGCTAAAACTGAAGATTTAGGTTATGCATTAGCTATTGGAGATGCTATCGGAGACATTTCAAGAATTGGTGCTCTTAAAGTTGTTTTATTTATCATTCTCATTGCAGTTATTACCTTCATTTTATTCTTGATTGTAGGTCTTATTAATCAATGGAATTCTACTGTCGGAGGAATCTTGTTAGGTATCTTAGGTGTCTACATTGCTTTCTTCATTGGTAGGGCAACCGGTTTATTATACTCTCAAGTATAAATAAACCCTCTTTTTTTATTTTTTCAGGAGGTCAAAAGTATGTACAAAAGGCTCTTGATCATTTTGATTATTTCAATTTTTTTAATAACTTCTGTGGGTGCTATTTCAGCTTCAAACAGCATTTCCGTTAAAGTTGTTTGGGATGGTGGCGATGCACCGGACCATGTTACTGTAAATCTTGTTAAGGATGGAAAAGTTGTGGATTCAGCTGAGTTAAGTTCAAAAAATTCATGGAAAACAACTTTTAATGTTGATGATGAAGGAAATTATAATGTGACTGAATCAGCTTCGGAGGATTATTCTTCTAAAATCACAGGAGATGAAATGGCAGGTTTTGTTATCACAAATCATCTTGTAAATGATGTTTTAAAGTCTGGGGATGAGGATGGCCTTGAAGATTCTTCAGCAGACGATACTGGTAAGGATGATGGTGCAAAACCTGATGATAATCAGAAGTCAAATGCTGATGATACAACCAGTGATGGCGGTCAGAATTCAAATGATGATTCTCAAGAGGATGGTACAAATTCTAGTGATGATAATCCTGCTCAAGAAGAGAGCAATTCAACAGACAACAGTACCGATGAGGGATCAACTGACAATTCAACTGAAGAAGATGATGCAACTGAAAATGTTGATCCAAAAGATGAGGATTCAGATAATGGTGATGAAAACGTAACCGAAACCACTAAATTAAAAATAACTGAAATCACTAAAAAATCAAAAGTGGTCAAAAAGGATAACAAAAAGCCTGAAAACACAACTAAAATCAAAAATGATAACACTGGTTTTCCTATAGCTATTTTAGTTTGCGCCGTGTTTGTGGCAGCATTCATCCCATTGTCACGTAGAAAATAATTGAGGTGGATGGATTTTCCATCTGCTATTTTTTAATTTTTAATGACTAAATTTCTTTTTTTAAAATTTAACTCAAGTTATATTTAAATATTTCCAAAAACATAATTTCCATTGAGTTAATTATCATGTCTAATCAAAAATCATTTATTGCAAAAGTGGAAGAGGCTATTTTAAAATCTACCAAGCCGAAATATATGGACATCCGGGAGGATATTAACAGGTTTTTAGCTGATAAATTGAACAGCAATGACAAGCCTCCTAAAGGTATTTTCAAAAGTTTTGATTTTAATGGCATGGAGGTTTTTACAATTGGGGATGAGAATGCTGAAAAAACAGTACTGTATGTGCATGGTGGTGCATACGTTAATGAAATAAATTATCAGCATCTGTTATATTGCTTCAAGCTTTCACGAAAATTAAACGTTCGTGTATTCTTGCCTGTTTATCCGCTCGCTCCTTCACATAAAGTGAATGAAAGTTTGGAGTTGATTACTGAATTTTATGAGACATTGGCTCATGAAGATAAATTGATATTGATGGGAGACTCAGCAGGTGGAGGCTTCATCTTGTCATTTTGTCAGTATATAAAAACAATTGGCCTTCCACAACCAAGTAAAATAATAACCTTTTCACCATGGGTGGATATCTCATTGGGCAACCCTCCATATGACAGTGCAAACGATCCAATTTTGGGAGAGGTCGGCCTAAGGGAAATCGGCAAATCCTGGGCAGGGGATTTGGACACAAAAGATTATAGGGTAAGCCCTCTTTATGGGGACAATAAGGGGCTTCCAAGGACTCTAATTTTTGCAGGGACCAATGAAATTTTTTACAAAGACATTAAGGTATATGTTGAAAACCTTAAGAGAGACGGTGTGGATGTCAGTTTCATTGAAGGAAACGGCATGTTTCATATTTATCCATTGTTCCCTAATCCTGAGGCAAAAAAAGCTTTTAAAGAAATAAAAAAAGAGATAATGTAATTATCTCATGTACAATATGTATTTTCCGAATTTTGGGATTCTATAAATAATCACTACTGCAATGTAGCTTAGAATTATCAATAAAATCCAAAGAATAATTGCCTTTACAGGTTCTGTTACAGGTATCTGAACGACAACAGGAAGCAGAGGTAATCTGAACAGGTTGTGCACTAAAAACACTGCAAATGAATATTTAGACAAGAAACTTACAATAGGGTATGCCTTGACTTTTTTCATTCTGGAACACAATTCAAACAATGCGAATGAACCGGTCAGGATGAATGGGAACTCATACCATAAGAAGAAATCGTATCCTATTATGTATGCATAATATTGGAATAGGAAGCATATAATGAATGATACGATTGCAAGCAATCCCATCTTTTTGGATGAATACTTCTTAAACAGGTCTTTTTTAACCAGGTATCCAAGAATTATGTAGATTCCGTAAACTCCACCACTGAATCCTAGGCAATATTGTACTGTTGCGTTTTTGATTCCATGCATGTCCAATACAAGTGTGATGAATGGTAACAGGAATGCCAGAAGTGCAAACACTATTGTTGCCTGGTTGATTGTTTTCGGGTCAAAATGGCTTAATGCGCTTGAAACAAAAGGAATTGAAAGATACATTCCGATAATCATTGGCATATACCACATGTGGCTGAAGAACAGTGATCCTGCTTCTGAGAAATTGACCTGGCTGCTTCCAACTGTAATGAATTGCAGGCTTACTGCATATATTACTGCCCAAATGACTGTTACAATAATCAATCCCTTACAGTTATTAGTCCAAAACTTACGTACACGTTCGTCATCGTATGTTCTATTTAATAGTAAGTAACCTGTAATCATTAAAAAGAATGGAACACCTATACGTCCAATAAACAGTGAAGCAAATTGGAATGCTCTTGAATAGACTCCAAAATTCATGACTGCGTCTGAGGATATGATGTAGATGCCGTCGGTAGCATGAATATATAGGACTGTCAAGATTGCTATTGCACGCACAAAGTCAATCCATTCAACTCTAGTTTTACTCATTAGATTTTTCTCCAATTGGCTGTAAACCTATTTTTCTTTTAAGTTAATTATATAATTATGTAATTGTTCATAGTCCTATTCGGATTTTGTTGGAATAAATGGAATTATTGCTTCAGCTAATCTGCTGATTGGCATAGTTTGAATCCATACTCTTCCAGGTCCGGTTAATGTGGCTAAAAATAGACCTTCACCACTCAATAGCATGTTTTTAACACCTTTGATTCTTTGAATGTCAAAATCAACACTTTCGTCCATTGCAGCAATGTGGCCCTGTTCCACAAGTAACCTTTCGCCCGGTTCCAACTCATATTCAATTACTTCCCCATCAATCTCTAGAAAGACCATTCCTTCTCCTGTGAATTTTTGAAGGATAAAACCTTCCCCACCAAAGAGTCCTGCACCTAATTTTTTTCTGAAGTGCATTTGGATGTCAACACCCTTTTCACATGCTAAAAACGCGTTTTTCTGTCCAATCACTGTTTTTCTACCATCCAGTCTTATTGGAATGATTTTTCCAGGGGTGGCTGATGCAAAAGCTATTCTTTCATTATCTTCTTTAGCAGTATAATATGTTAAAAATATTGAATCTCCACTCAATGCTCTTCCAAGCCCTTTGAGAATTCCTCCTCCGGTGTTTGTGTCCATTTTCATGTTTGGAGTCATAAATGCCATTGCACCGGTTTCGTCTAGCATGGTTTCACCCTTTTGAAGGGTACATATTACGACAGGGAATGCTCCGCCTTCTATTTCATATTCCATATTTATCACCTATTAATTTGAATCTTCTTTATTTAATGTATTTAAATTAAACTAATAATTATTTTCGGATTATATTCCAAAGACTGATGACACTATTCCTGGAGTCACATAAGCCTCAATGCATCCTGCAATCGCCAGAAATATTATGTCAAGTATCAATAAGAGGAGTATATCTTTAAAATCCCTCTTCAATCCATCAAGACTTCTTGTTCTGATTATTCGTATTTCCGCTCTGGTTATGATGAATGCAATTGTAAGAGCAAACACTGTGCCCAGATATTCTATGATTCCATGAGGCAGTGTTGAAACCAATCCGAATATGAAGTCCTGGCCTATAAACTGGCCTGCGATAAAACTGCTTTGCAGCACGTTTATCACGGAAAATATTGAAAACAGGAATCCTCCAATCATGGTCATTATGTCGATTAAGAAGTTGTGGATGAAATATTCAAGGCCGCTTGTGTCGGTTGCAGTATTGTTTATAGGGGAGGGGATGTTGTTCTCATGGGCAAATTCAATCATCTGGCTCATTTGCCCGTAGCTGTCTCCCGCCTCGAAATACCCAATTAGGCTTCCAACAATCAGAGATCCAAAAACGATTATTAATGCAATCAGTAGTAGTTTCTTGTTTCTATTGAAAAATTCTTTGTCAATCAGATTCATAGTTAATATTATGTTCATTTTATTATAAAATTTTATTAAATGGCTAAAAATTCATGAATATTTTTGAGTTAGTTTATATATCAATATAATGTTAAATATTTAAATAAAAGTCTTTCAGATATGAAGGATGAGGAGATTGCCAAACGCTTCCTTGACATATTCGATAAGGTCAAGTTTGGCGGATTGATTTTCATTCCAAATACAACCTATGCATTCATGCCTAATTCAAGATTGGGTGCCGAAGCACTTTTAAAAGTGTTGGACTTTAAAATAGAGTTTCCGATACATAAATTTGACAGAATGGTTATTGCATCAAAAAGATAGTTTGATGTCATGATTGGGTGTAATTTCAATTTATGTGCTGATGTTTGATTGATGATTATATTCTAATTTCCGTCAGGTATTTTGGCATGGGCATTAATTTGGCGAAGGATGAACTCCTCGATTTAAAATTGCAATTTTTATAGCGTTTCACAAAAAATAGGTTATTCTCAGATATTGGGATTGAACAACATAGTAATTACAATTGAATGATGGTTGTGGCTTCACATGATGTGAAGCCGATTAGGATGATGCCTTTTTATACATCTCCGCATACAATCCATCTAATTTCAATAATTCTTCATGGGATCCGACTTCTTTTATGTCTCCATCCTTCATGAAGATAATCTTATCTGCATTCTTGATTGTAAATAGGCGATGCGCTATTATGAATGTGGTTTTTCCTTCCATCATATGTTCCATTGCTGATGTTACCATGTTTTCAGTTCTTGTATCCATGTTTGAAGTAGCTTCATCCAAAATCAATATTTTTGGATTGGACAATACTGTTCTTGCAAGCACCAAAAGCTGTTTTTCACCAACTGACAATTGGGAATCCTCTTCGCTTATCACCGTATCGTAACCATTAGGCAGCAGGTTAATGAATGAATCGCAGCCTATTAATTTAGACACTTCAACAATCTCTTCCATGGTGGCACACTCTTTTCCGTAGGAGATGTTCTCAGCTATTGTTCCGTTGAAAACCCATGAGTCCTGCAACACCATTCCAAATGCATTTCTTAATTCTTCCCGGTTTATTTCTCTAATGTCCTTGCCGTCCAGCAAGATTTTTCCACCGTTAATGTCATAGAACCTCATCAGCACATTGATTAATGTGGTCTTTCCGGCACCTGATGGACCAACAATGGCCATCACCATTCCAGGTTCTGATTTCAATGAAACATCATAGAACAACTGTTTTTCGGGGACATAACCGAATTCAACGTTTTGAAATTCAATTTCCCCCTTAACGTTATCCAAATCAAGTTTTGCAAGTTGTGTTTCATCTGTTTCCTCTTCCTCGTCAATAATTTCGAAAATTCTTTCAAGGGATGAAAGTCCTGATTGCACTTGATTCATTGAAGTTGAGAACTGGGAAAGCGGTCCGTTCAGAAGCTGTCCGTATAGCATGAATGCCAAGAACTCTCCGATGGTCAATGTGCCTTTGAGAATGAAAATCGCACCAATCATACTAATGAGGATGTATCCTACTTTGCTGATTAGAAGAGTCATAGGGAAAATAAAACCTGAATAGAATTTGGCTTTCACATATGACTTGTGGAATTTCTGGTTGATTTTGTCGAAATTTTCTTTGGTTTGTTCTTCCATATTATAAGACTTGATTAGAGTATGGTTTGAGAAAATGTCTCCCATAAATCCGTTCAGTTCTCCGACTGATGACTGCTGGAGTTTGAAGTTCTTCTTGGTGATTTTTGTAATAATTCCTGTAATGACAAATGATACTGGAAGCAGAACAGCATATATTGTTGTCAGATAAGGGTCTACAACAATCATCATGATGAATACCAGAATTATAATCAATATCTGAACAAGGAAATCTGTCAGGTCATTTGATATGAATGATTCAAAGGTTATCAGGTCATTTGTTAGGCGTGCCATGATGTCTCCTGACGAATGGGTGTCCAGATAATTTATAGGCACCTTGTTGAGCTTTTCATAAAGTTCCTTTCTAAACTCTTTTGAAACGTCGCGGGATATGATTAGAGTGATTTTGCTTGCTATGATTGTAGCTCCGTTTCCCATGATGTACAATCCAGCAATTCCAAGTATATACAATATCAAATAGGTCTCATTCAGTCCAACATATCCTCTAGATACATATTGTGATAGGTAATCAAGGATGTTTCCCACTAGCTTTGGAGTAACGGCCAACAAGAAATTACCAACAACCAATATTGCAATTGCAAATATGAATTTTTTCCTGTCCTTGTGGAGGTAATTGCTTAATCTCTTGAAAAGCTCAATATATGAATACTTTTTGTGTTTGGCCATATTATTCATCCTCCTTCAAATATGCTTGGGTGGCATAAATCTCTTGGTATAGTTCACATGTTTCTAAAAGATGTTCATGAGTTCCCTGACCTACAATTCGTCCCTTGTCCAAAACGATGATGTTGTCCGCATCCATGATTGTGCTGATCTTTTGGGCAACCATCAGAATGGTCTTGCCTTTAAGATATTCCTTGACGTTTTGTCTGACGATATATTCAGTTTTTGAGTCCAGTGCAGAGAAACAGTCGTCAAATATGTAGATTTCAGCATCCTTGGCTAGTGTTCTTGCTATGGACAGTCTTTGTTTCTGTCCTCCTGAAACGTTCATTCCTCCTTGTGCCATAATGCTGTCTAAACCATCTGGTAAAAATTCAAACACCTCTGAGAATCTGCTCAATTCACACATTTCAATTGCTTTTTCCCTTGACAGGTTTTGGTTGTTCATGGCAATGTTTGCATAGACTGTATCATTCAGTACAAGCGTTTTCTGGTTTGCATATGAAATTTTGTCCCGTAGGTAGGTAATGTCCAGCTGTTTGGTGTCAATTCCCTTGTAAAGTATTTCTCCAAAGGTTGGGTCATATAATCTGTTTAAAAGATACATTATGGTACTTTTTCCAGAACCGGTAGGTCCTATTAATGCGGTAGTGGTTCCTTTTTTGGCTTTAAAGCTGATGTCTGCAATAACGCTTTTTGCTCCGCTATATCCGAAAATGACTTCTTTGTATTCGACCTCTGGCGCATCTTCGTCTTCACTGGAAATGTCGTCGGAGGGGTGGTTGATTACGCTTTCATCCATATACAAGACGTCTTCAATACGTTCGGTTGCCACAATTGTTTTAGGTAATGTGTCCACAATGAATGGGAGAATTCCAAGTGATGTGATGAAATAGGTCACATATTGGAAAAATAGGATTAAGTCGGATATTGTAACTATCTTTGTCTTAAGTTGGACAGACCCCAAATAGTAAATCAATAAAACGGCTAAGTTCATTATAATCAGGGCAACTGGTGTCAGGTAGTATAGCTTTAATTCAGCCTCTACTGAATCTTCATTAAATTCATCATTCAATTCGTTGAATGTTTCAATTTCATATTTCTGTTTTCCGAATGCCCTTATTGTTCTAACTCCCTCTATCTTTTCCTTGAACTTCAAATTCAGGAAATCCAACTTTTTCTGCAGTTTGTTGAATAGGGGAATGCTCTGTCTACTTTTCACTTCCATAAATACGATTGTCAATATGAAAGCGACTACAAGTATTCCGCACAGGGTCAAGTCGATCTCTGCAGCAGCTATTATGACTCCAATTATCACGGCGGGAATGATAAGTGCATTTCTCAGGAAATTTATCATGAAAATTTGGATTCTTGTTGTGTCCGCTGTTGCACGTGTCATTAAACTTGAGCCTCCAAACTTGTTGAAGTCATAAGAGGATAATGAAACAATCTTATCAAATAATCCTTCACGAACGTCGCAGGTTACGCTTGCGCTAATGAATGAGCTCAAGTATGATGAAGCTATCATGCTCACTCCATAAAGCACTGTAAGAGTCATCATGTAGATTCCGGTGTTGTCAATAAAACTGAGGTTTCTGTTGTAAATGCCTGTATCGATTATGTTTTTTGTCTCCTGCATGATGTTTATCTGGAAATATACTTGCAGTATAACCACCAGTATGACTAAAAGAAGATATTTCCAATAAGGATTAACATAATCTCTCATAAATTTAATCATAATCATTACCTTTAAATGTGATATGTAATAGTTTATTAAGTGGAATATAAATGTTTTAATGGTAAGATTGTAAATTGAATACTTTTTTGTAAAATTTATGTGATATTGTTAATTTTTTTTTAAAAAAAGTGGTGAGTAATATTTAATTACTCAAATTAGTATAATCTGTATGCATCATATGCTGCAATAAGTCCGTAAATTCCAGACACGGTATACTGTACTATTGGGCCAAAATTTAAATAAATGATTATTGCTGCAATTATCACTCCAACTATGAATATGATCAAACCTCTTGCCTTGTAACCTTCGATTGCCTGGCCTAATCCCGGAATGATGAATGAGAAAACTCCATTTATCACTGCATCACTTTCTACCATCAAGTCACCTCCTTTAATTATATTAAGGTTTAGGCATACGTAAATATAAATTTTTTGTTCAATATTTTTTAATTCAAATAAAATCCTGTAAAATAAGAAAACTTTAATATTTGACATTATAAATATTTGATTGTGGTATTATGAATATAAAAAATTTTTTAGTGATGGGATTGGTCATTGCAATAATGACCTTGGCTCCATTGTCAGCAGCAGACGATGATGTGGGAATGTTGGATGCATTGGACATAACTCCATTCGATGCAGATACTAATGTGACAATCGATGGAATCACATTCAACGTTCCAAAAGGTTACGGCGAACAAAAGGACATAGCAAAAGATGACGACACTTACTCCATTGGTAATTCAAAGATTACATTGAGCAATCATCAATACCTGAATGAGGATGGGGACTTGCTTAATCTTCAGGTGATGTTTACCGGAGACAAGAACTTGTCTGCAGACAAATTGAAATCAGAGGATGGAATGGTCAAAAAAACAATCAATGGTAAAGAGGGAATGTACAGCGAATCAGATGGCGTTGCAATGTTTATCTACGTTCAAGACGGAAAATGCGCTCAAGTTACAGCGGACAAGGATGTCATTTCCAAAGTGATTGTCTAAATCCTTAAAGTTATTTGATGTGGCTTGGGCCACTTCTACTTTTTTATTTTTTTTTTCAATGATTTTTCTAGTTTAGTTTTTTTTATCTATTTATCCAATTTACCGATTTTCGTATATTATTTTGCCATTTTATACACTAAAATATTGAATTATTTATAAATAGTATAAAAATAATAAATAATATTGTATAAATTTTTATATTTATTTGGTGTAAAAATGCAAATTAAGAATAATGTAATGTTCATCGGTTTGATAATGCTTATATTATTGAGCGTTACTTGTGTAAGCGCAACACAGGCCCCGGACAATAATTCCACATTACAAACTGATGATTCAAACCTTGTGGGGGTAATCTCTTCACAAGACATGGAGGATATAGAGGTTCAGGCTACGGAAGCCGAACCGGAAAATGATATTGAAGAAGTGCTTGAAGCTGATGGCGAGGAGGTTATTGGTAGTCAGGCGGAAAGTAATGGAAGCATTGAAATTGATGGTGATAGTGTAGCTCAAAGCAATGGAGATGTGCTTGGAGCTAGTGATGATGAGGATGTTTTGTCTTCAAATGAGGATTATTTCATTAACTATGGTTATCCAATTAAATATAAATATCTCAAAAGTACGGAGACTTTAAATATTGGTCCGACTTTTGATTCTGTGACTTTTAAGTCCCAACTTGGTCAATTCCGTTATCATACATGGTTTTTATTCCTTATGGACTTTCCTGATCATAGTGGACAGATCCATACCATTTCAACAGGACAACCTATGATTCTTAAAGGTGGACCTGCATCTAAAATGGATGCGATAAAAAATGGAGGAACTCTTTTTTCAGGAAATCCTGAAGCTTTTTATAATGTCTATATTTTAGGTAACTTTAAAGGAGGTCCGAATGGAATATTTGATGCGAAAGGTTTGTCATCACTAGGTAAGATTACTCACACACAGACTCTTGCTTGTTTTAGGGATTGTGATTTCATAAATGCAATCAACGGGGGATTTATCCTTGATGACTTCGATGATACTTTTATGAGAAAGTATAACAGGACTCCTGTAGTGGTGTTTGAAAACTGTAACTTCAGAAACATCACCGGAGGTGCCGTAATTGCCAATTATAAATGTAATATCACATTTAAAAACTGTAATTTTGAAGATATCACTGGTGAGTATGGTGCTGTCAAGGCTGTGGAAGGTACCAATATAGTATTTGAAAACTGTAAGTTCACCAACATCAAATCCAAAGTGGAATGCGAGGTGACCAACAGTGCTGAGGGTGTTTTAACCATATCATTAAAACCTATTACAAATTATGTAGGTGCGGTCACATCCCAAGGAAATGTTAAGTTTACAAACTGCGAATTCTGGAACGGTACAAATTTTGTAAAAACCAATGATGTAAACATTTGCCAGAATCCATTAATAAACAAAGAAATTAAGCTTTTAATTAAATTTGAGAATCCGAAATATACTTTAGACACTTATACTCCAACATTCCGCACTGATAAGAATGGCCAAGTCAAATATGATTATAGGCATGATCAAAAATTATGGTCATGGAGTAATGAAGGTTACAATACATTCATCTGTAGTTTTGATGGGGACAGTTATACCTTGCCGTTCAGTGTCCCTGGTGAATTCGAAACATTCGGTGCATTCAACTACTTGCAAAGTTTAGTCAACAATGCATCTGCTAATGGTGTCATAAACTTGACCCGTGACTTTGTCTACTCTGAAGTCTATGACACAAACATTGTTCAGGGTATTTTAATCAATAAAGATAATTTGACCATTGATGGTCAGGGCCATACAATTGATGCAAAAGGATTCTCAAGAATATTCCAGTTTGGCGATCGTGTTCGTGATGTTACACTTAAAAACATGATTCTCATTAACGGAAACCATGAGAACTATGGTGGAGCGATAGAGTTCAAGGGCAGCTATGGTACTATTGAAAATGTAGAATTTAGAAACAATCACGCTTATCGTGGTGGTGCAGTTGACTTCAGTAATTACCAAGGTAAAATAGTCAATTGTACATTCGAATCAAATCGTGCTGATAAGGATGCCGGTGCATTATACTTCCATAATTTCGGCATAATTGGTGAAAAGACAACTCTGCAAGATAGTGTTTTCATAAATAACACTGCTGAAAATGGGGGTGCAATATACAGCTTCGATTGTCGTGATGTAACCTTGACGGGGAACAAGTTTATTTACAATAGGGCAACATTGGGTGGTGCAATATACAACCGTTTAAGTTATAATAATGTAATTAATAACTCTTACTTTTCAGCCAATGAGGCAAAGATGGGGGGCGCCATTTACTTTGAAGTAAATCCAATGAATATTCTTTCATCTAATTTCACATTAAATGTCGCTGAAAGGGGTGGTGCAATTTATCTCAGTAATAAGGACCGTGATGGTAATCTTGACACAAAGAGTATGAGTATTAGCGATTCTTATTTCATGGACAACAAGGCAAATGCAACTGAAATAGTCATTGTAAAGGATGATAGGGATAATCAGGAATTGCAGGTTGCCTTGAAAGGCGGAAATAATTATGTCAATGCGGTATATGCTGAAGATAACGCAACAGTCGACTTTGATAATGTTTCCTTTTGGGGAAATGGATATTGGGCTAAAAAAACAAATTCCCTTAAATCAGAGTATGCTCCTTTTGTGAAAATTGATTTGTATGCTTTAAGCACTAAAAACAGAGTTTTCACTTCTTCTGAGGTAAGTGATGTTAATGGTATTGCCACATTTAGTTATGGTGATGCACACACAGGATATTATCCTATTGTGGTTTTACAACATGCTAATGATTTGCAGTATACATTTGCTCAAAAGATGACTTCCATTTCAGTTAAAAATGCTACATTTGCGGACTTGCAAAGGTTAATCGACAATACTCCTGAAGGAGGAGAATTAATTCTCGAAAAAGATTATGTTTACACTGAAGCGACCGATGCAAATATTAAAGATAATGGCGGTATCCTCATTAACAAAAAAATCACTATCCTAGGTCAAGGCCATATTATCGATGCAAAAGGCCAAACAAGAATGTTCAAGGTTAATGCAGCTCATTTCTCAATGAGTGGAATAGTATTTGAAAATGGAGCAAATATTTTAGGAAGTGTGGCCGAATTTAATAAGGGGGATATTAAAGTAAATGACTGTATCCTAACAAATAATCCTGGACCTGTATTTTACATAGGGGGAGGATTCGGTTTTGATTTCAATGACAACTGGTTTGGAAACGACTGGACCAATTACAATGAAAAACCTAGTGTCCTTGGTGACCTTGAAGCGGACAGATGGTACTTCCTGAATGTAACCGTGACTACATCAAGCATTTCAATGTCATTAAATAATGAATACGTCAATTCTAAAAATGAAGTTATCACTGTTGATGAGAATCATTATGGCTTGCCAGGGATTGAGTTTGCATTCAATACCACAAGCAATATTAAAATCAAGGAAAATGTAACTGGAAATATTTATATTGTCCCGGATAATCAGCTTACATATGTTGTTCCCGAAAAAGGTTATGACTATGAAAATCCTATTGGAATAACCCTCAAGTATGCCGACAAGTCTTTCACTAAAACTGTTAAATTCGTTGCTGGATTGCACCTTGAAGGATTGCCTGATCAAATGGTATATGGCAATGTCAGTGACTATTCTGTAAGGTTAGTTGACACCTTCGGCAATGTAATTTATCTGGATAAAATGAAATATATCATCTTTGAGTTGTCCAATGGTAAGAGTATGGTTTTGAATCCTGATCCTAATGGATATTCTAATTTAAAACTGAACACTCTTTTAAATGTCTCTGAACCTGGAACATATAATTACACTATTTACATCGAGAATGATCATGTATATCCTAAAATAAATGGCAGTTTCACTATCCTTCCAGTAAAAACCTCTTTGAATGTGATTGTTGAAAATTATCATATTGGTGAAAGCAGAAACGTCACTGTTGTTCTTGATTCAATTTATGGTGGTGTGACTGAAGGTACTTTAATAGTGGCTATTAATGGTTTGAGAGTTCTTAAAGTAGATGTTGCTGGTGAGAGGGTTTACACAGTTGAAGTAAGTAATCCTGTTGGTCATTATCCGGTAATCGCAGAGTATATTCCTACTTCACATTATCTGAGAAGCTATGAGGATGAGGTATATTATCTTGTGCTCAAATATGACTCAAAAATCGACGTGGAAGCTCCAGAAAGCATTACTTATGGTGAGGATTTCAAAGTTAAATTGAACATCTCCAATAAAACCATTGTTACATACAGTGTTTTAGATGCTAATAATGTGTCTGTTGAAAACGGAACAATTGATAATGGGGAATTGATCGTTAATGGTTTAGATTGTGGAGATTACACTTTAATCATTGTCAACAAAGAAAACGATACTGTTTATGAAAGCCGTATTGTTGAAACATTCACTGTTGAGAAGATTATTCCAAAAATGGAAGTCAACTGTGCTGTTGTCGAATCTCATGTGAACATCACTGTTAAAATGGATTCCAATGTAACTGGTAGCATCTTATTCGGCAGCAACATCGTCCCTATTGAAAACGGTATTGCAACTTTCATAGGTCAGTTTGAACCAGGATATCATGTTGTAAATGTTACTTACCAAACCGACAAGCCAGATATCTTTACTTCCGTTAACAGAACAGTTTCATTCTACACTACAAAGTCAAATGATGATGCATTGCAGAACACTTCAATTGAAATCATTCCTGAAATGGCAAACAATAACGTGTTCTTAACCGCTAAAGTCAATCCAAGTGCAACAGGTGTTGTTGCGTTTATTATAGATGGTGAATCAGTTTTAGTGCCAATCGTTAATGGTGAAGCTGTGCACTTCACTGTTTTGGAAGCAGGAACACACAATGTATTGGTAACATACACAGGAGATTCCAGATTCAATGCAAACAGCACACGCACAACAATCAATGTAACCGATAAGGTTAAGAAGAACACTACAATCACTCAAAACGTCAGCATTGACGGAAACAATGCCGGAATCACTGTTGAGGTCGATGAATATGCAACCGGTGAAGTTGCATTCACAATTGATGGAAACACCTACAAGGTTGATGTTTTCTTCGGAAAAGCTGTATTTAACGGTTATTTCAATGAAGGTTATCATGTAATTGATGTTGAATACTTAGGTGACGATGAGTTTGAATCAAATTCAACTTCTGTAAGCTTTACAATTGAAAAACCTGCTCTTAAAAACACTACTGTTGATGTGACAAGCAGAATCAATGAAGGAACAGTTGAACTCTTCATCAGTCTCGATGCTGAAACCAACGGGTTTGCCTTAATTGACATTAATGGAACTGAAGCATATGTTAAAGTGGATTATGGTTTTGCTTACTATAAAACAGTCTTAAGCCCTGGAAATTATAGTGTTAATGTTAAATATATTGGTGATGAAAAATTCAATCCTGCCGAGGCAACAAAATCAATCACTATCGAACAGCCTGAAATAAAAGATTCAAACATCACATTGGATGTTTATGTTGATGGCAATAAGATTTTCGTCATCATAAATGTTCCTTCTGACGCTACAGGATTCGTATTGTTATCCATCAACGATACATACACTTATTATGATTTGACTGGCGATAATGAATTCATTAGTTATTCTGCCATCTTGCCACTTGGCACATATAATGTAACTGCCATGTATTCTGGTGATGATAATTATGACTTTAGTATGGACAATGAAACAATTGAACTTTCCCGCAGTTTTAACACTACAATTGATGCAAAATCTGATGTCAATGAGACCACAGTAACCATATCTGTTGAAGTTGATAGTCAAGCTACAGGTTTTGTAGAGATTGCAGTTGCAGGCAAGAAGTTCTACGTGCCTGTCGTTGACGGTGTTGCTAAATTTGAAAACAAATACATTCCAGGACAATATGTTGCAAATGTGACTTATCTTGGTGATGATTTGTTCAATTCCAATACTACAACAACTACCTTTGTTGTGATTGAGCAAGAGGAATCATTGAAAAACACTACCCTGAATGTTGATATTTCAATTAATGGAAATGATGTTGCTGTAACTGTTAAAGTCAATGAGAATGCCACTGGTTTGGTTGCATTTGAATTGGATGGCGATATCATTTATCTACCAATAAACAACGGTCAAGTAACTCAAGAGTATGTATTGCCTGTTGGTCATTATGATATGACTATTACTTATATTGGTGATGGTGAGTTCAATGCTAATCAGACAACTAGATCAGTAGATGTGGTTGAAAATACCACTAAACTTGATGCAAATCTTGAGGTAACTTCACAAGTTGTTGAAAACAATGTAATTATCACTGTTAATGTCAATAAAAATGCAACAGGTTACGTTGAAATTGCTATTTCTGGAAATAAATTCTATGCTCCTGTTGTCGATGGTGTGGCTGTATTCAAAAACCAATATTTAGCCGGAACTTATGTAGCTAATGTGACTTACCTTGGTGATGATAAATTCAATGCTGCAAATGCTACTTGCTCATTTAGCATCACTAGTCAAAATGTATCATTGAAAAACACTACTGTTGATGTAAACGTTTCTGTTAATGGAAACAATGTTATTGTAACTGTTAATGTTAACGAAACCGCTGATGGTTTGGTTGCGATTGAATTGAATAACAGTACTGTCTACCTTCCAGTCAACAACGGTAAAGTAGTATATGAATCTTCATTGCCTATCGGAAATTATAATATGTCTGTAATTTACCTTGGTGATAAGGAATTTAATTCCAATAAGACAACTAAAGAATTTAGTGTGGTTGAAAACACTCCTGTAGATCCGTCCTTATTGAAAACAGTCATTTTTGCACCGCAAGTGACCACAACCTACAATGGTAACGGTTACTTGACAATAACAGTTAAGGATGAAAACGGTAAACTGGTCAAGTCAAGAAGTCTCAGTATCATAATCAACGGAAAAACAAAAGTTGTTAAAACAAATGCCTATGGTGTTGCCAAATTGTCAACAAACGGTTTGGATCCGAAAACATACACTGCCAACATTGTATTCAAGGGTGACGGAACATATGCTAAATCAAGTGTTGCTGCTAAAGTGGTTGTGGGTAAAGCTGCATCCAAGTTAACTGCCAAAAAGAAAACATTCAAGAAAGCTAAAAAGATTAAAAAATACAAAATAAAACTCAAATCTGGTAAGAAGGCTATCAAGAATGTTAAAGTTACCTTGAAAGTCAAAGGCAAAAAGTTCAAGGCGAAAACAAATGCCAAAGGAAAAGCGGTATTTAAAATCAAGAAATTATCCAAAAAGGGTAAATTCAAAGCTAAAATCAAATTCAAAGGCAACAAATACTACAAGGCAGTTACCAAAAAAGTAAAAATCAAAATCAAATAAGGAGAAAATAATTTCTCCTAATCTTTCTTTTTTTTTTAAACATAAATGTTAAATTGGTAGAGTTAAAGCTATTACATCGATTAAAATATGAATGATGTAGCTCAAAATCACGTTTTTTGTTTTCAGGTAAGCGTAGAAATAGAAGATGCCTCCCAGTCCTATAATCAATATTATATGCGCTAATGCTCCACCATAGGTATTGACATGCATCAAACCGAATATCAGGAGTGCTACGATTGTACTTAATATGATGGAAAGTTTTCTGGATGCTATGTTGAAGAGTGCATGCATCATGATTAAGAATATGGATACCCTAAACAATTCCTCGCCAAGCAGCTGTATGAATGTCATAATCCAGAAAACAAGATCCATGTTTGATTCTACTGCAGCGTTTGTGGTTGGAGCCAATCCCAAATTTTCAAGTAAGATGCCCATTACTATGGAATATATGAAATAGGCAATCAAACATGCAATGATTATTTTGATGTCTTTTCTTTCAGGCTTTCTGAACAACAGTTCAAATCTTCCCCGGCATACGTAAGCTAATGGGAGGAGCACTGACAGACATAAAATCAATGATGTGGTATTGTCATCAATGTTTGCTGGAATAATAAGGGTTGCGATAAACACTAAAACTCCTGCCAATAGGAACAGCCAGTCCTTTGATGAAAGCATTGGAATTCCGTTATAAAATGGGAAGTCCATATTTTCGTTTTCAAATCTATAAAAATTGTTCATATTATCACTTATTATTTAAGAATCGTCTTCCTGAAGGTTTTCTGGAATTTCACCAAACCAGTTGCTTCTCTTTCCGATGTAATAAAGTAATATGCCGAAAATTACAGTGCCAGTGGTTGAAATTATTAAATCAGACATTTGTATGGTTGATGTTGTGGATTGAATTCCAAACATGACCAGTAAGCTGAGGGATAGGTTATTTGCAGTATGGAATGCGGAACTGACTTCCAGACCATTGGATTTCCATGCTAAAAATCCCATCACTAGACCTGAAATTATTATTCCAATGTTTCCTATGCCATTGTATCCGTGGGTTAATCCAAAGGTTATGGCTTGGAGAATCACTGCCAAAATCGGTATGTTAAACCATGACCCGAATGTTTGCATAATAAGTCCACGGAACACGTATTCTTCAGCAATACATTGTAGCGGCACTACAATTAGAAGGATTATAAAAAACAGTATTGAGAAATGATAATCTCCAGTATTGCCCAGTATTGCGGCTTCAATAACTCCCACGATAAGGAATAAAATAAATGGGATTATAAATGCCTTGAGGTATAGGTTTCTGTTCCATCCTCCACGTGAAGATGAGTATGAGGAAAACGGTCTGTCCTTAACAATTCTAGTTGCAAGGTACAAAGATGGAATCATGATGGCCACTCCCAAATGGGAATAGATTTCGCCTATTTCGGTGTTCATGATTTCATATCCGCCATGCATGAGTTGGTACATAATGTTATCTCCGTATATTGCAGAGAAAACGGCAGTTAATATTAAACTGAGTATTAAGAATATTATTGCACCTATTATGAAAACAAGTATGGGCTTGTACCATCTGTATTTTTCGAAAGTTCTTGGAAATGTTGTGTATTCTGAAATCTCTTTGCCTGTCATATAGATATCTTTCTATTTATTTGCATATAATCCTATCAGTAACATTTTTTTTATTGGCATTTTGTGAAAATTATTCGTTGGATAAAATCTGATTTTTCAAGAATTTCAAAACCAGTTTATAATAACTTGGCAATTGAAACAAGAGAAACCACCATATTCAATATTAACTATACAATGTTATTTGTATTTGACTCTGATAGAATAAGTGTTGGTTGTTGGATTTGTTTTCTGAGGAGAAGGTCAATACAGGAAGGCAGGTGGAGCTAGATATTGCAAAGGGATTATCCATCATATTCATGATTTTTCTCCATACTTTAATGGTAGTTAAGGGATTCAACAATTCTTTAAGTTATGATTATAATTTTGTATTTGGTAATGTTTTAGGTAGGCCTTGTGCCGCTCCAGTTTTTATGTTCTGTATGGGTGTTGGGATAGTATATTCGAGACACAGCCAATGGAATACTATGATGCGAAGAGGTGTAATATTATATCTCCTATGCCTTTTGGTAAATGTATTTGAATTTTTCATACCTAATTTCATTTGCGGAGCTCTTTTAGGCAGATGGTGTGTTTTCCCAACTGATGATGGATTATTATTGTTTTGTGTTGACATTTTTGCGTTTGCCGGTTTAGCATTTGTTTTAATGGGGGTATTAAATAAATTTAAACTTTCAAACAAATGGATGATCGTGATTGCAGTTGTAATGTCCTTAATCGGAACATTTACAAGAGGTTTTGATTTTGGGTTGCCAATTTCAAATTTATTCTTCGCTGATTTTATAGGTTCTGCTGGAGGATTTGGCGCTTTCCCATTGTTCATTTGGTTCATTTTTCCAGTTGCAGGATTTGTTTGGGGACAATATTTCATTAGAGCCAAAGACAAGAAAAAGTTCTTCAAGTTTTGGCCAATCTATATAATTGTAGCATTCGTTTACTTTATGTGACCTCACAAGTATTGGGCAGTGGTGTGTTTTCCGATGATGTTCATTTATATTATTTCATGACCCTGCTCGAAATTATTTTTGATTTGTCTGGATAAGGTTGTATAACTATTTTTTCATTGTTTTATCTGCTAATTTTAAAAGATTGTTTTTATATGCTATTTTGTATATTAATTTAGGCATATTTTATATTTTTATTTATTTTTTCTAATAATTATAGTAATATTTTCTTTACTTTAACATTTATATACTGATTTATTCAATAGTTACATAATTGATGAATCGGGTGATGCCGTGAAGTACATTAACAGAAAGGATTTGTTGATTGTTGCTAAGAATATGGGTCGACTAATGGTTGGAATAGGGGTGTTGTGTCTGGTTCCAATAATCATAGACTTGATTTATCTGGAATTCAATGCTCCATATTATCTGATTCCTTCATTGATGTCAATTATACTCGGCCTGATATGCATAATGCTTTTGGAGGGGCGAAACATCAAGAAAATGCGTTTGAAGCATGCAATGATTGTATCCACTCTCTCATGGTTATGGGCAGGTTTGGTTTGCGGTTTGATTCTTTACTTTATAACTGGCATAAGCTTCATCGATGCCCTTTTTGAAAGCGTATCAGCATTGACTGGAAGTGGAATTACAATTTATCCAGATGTGGAGAGTCTGCCTCACAGTGTGCTATTTTTTAGGGGCTTCCAGCAATGGATTGGTGGTTTGGGAATCATTGTCATGATCATATCTGTTCTAACAAAATCCAGTGCGGCTTCTTCAAAATTATATCGGTCCGAAGCCCGTGAGGACCGCATTAAGCCATCCACCAAGGCCACAATAAAACAGACACTCAAGATATATTCCATTTTCACAGTTTTCGGCATTGTTTTGTATTGTCTTGCGGGAATGCCTCTTTTTGATTCCATCTGCAATACGTTCAGCATAATTTCAACAGGTGGAATGAGCGTAAAGAATGCGAATATGGGATATTATCAAAGCGACATCATCTATTTCATTACCATAATCCTGATGATACTGGGTGCAACAAGCTTCTTGGTTCATTATAATCTTATAAAGACACGTGGAAGATCTTTAATTAGGGATATGCAATTTAAGGTGATGATTTGTCTGATAGCGGCTGCATCATTGTTGATTTATTTCACATCTTATATAGTTCCAATGGACAATCTCTTTGTTGTGGTTTCGGCTATCACCACAACCGGAGCAAGCATTCAAAGCTCAACCGTGATGGGGGGATGGCCTCCGTTTACAATATTCATATTAATAGTGTTGATGCTCATGGGAGGTTCCAACGGATCCACGGTCGGTGCAATAAAATTGATGAGAATCATTGCGTTTTTTAAGGGGATATACAGAAACCTTCGTGAGATATGGTCTCCCGCAGGAAGCGTTGTTCATGTTCACCATGAGGGAAAAAAGCTTTCCGACGATGTTGTGGAGCAAAGCGGAAACTACATAACAATTTACCTGCTGTTCATTCTCATTACATGGTCATTATTGTGCCTGTACGGTCACGACACATTCGATTCGCTATTTTTTGCAGTTTCGATGCAGGGTAATGTTGGCCTTGAAATAGGGCAGATTTCACAAGCATTGGAATGGCCATTGAAAGTTGTTGGCATATTTAACATGTTGACTGGCAGATTGGAGATTTATCCTGTATTGATTACATTAAGGGCATTCTTTGAGATATTTAAAAGATGATTTAATGATGGTAAGCATAATCTCTCAAGAATAAATATTGTTTTCCTATAATAAAATTGATTTAATAGGTAACCAAGTCTTTATATTTATTAAAAATTAATATTATTTCATGAATTTTAAAATAATTGACAATCTAGTAGTTTTCATTGACAATATTGTTCCTGAAAGGTATTTGTCCAAGTTCCAGGAATTTTTGTTGAGTGGAGCTATTTTTACGGATGCAAGTAAAGTTTTAGCTATTCTGATAATTTTTTTAATAATTTCAGAAATTGCTTTAGCAATAGAAATGACTCTCCTAAACCTTCCATTGTCCATATTGATATTGCCTTTTTTCATAATTCCTGGACTTTTCACATATGTCATTGTACAGCAGGAGAAACGGGCTCAGGAAATAGAGCGGACTGCACCGGACTTCCTAAGGCAGCTTTCAAGCATGCTTCAGGTTGGTCTAAGCTTTGAAAACGCAATGGAGGATATGTCTAAGTATGGGGAGGGGCCGATGTATGATGAAATG
>NZ_JAGAXX010000052.1 GCF_017940815.1 Methanobrevibacter sp. | reverse complement strand
CATTTGCAATTATTTTAGTGTCGTTAGTGTCAGTTGCATGTGCACTGGCAAAACTAATCAAACAAATGAAAATACATATGACGATTAAACTCTTTTTGAATTTCATTAATATGCTCCCTAATTTAGTTCAATTAAATGTATTTATGTGAATCAAATATTAAACATTTTCTCATATTTGAATTATGACGTGAGAATTGAAATTATTTAATAATTAACATAACAAATTAAATCATATGGTAAAATTAATTGATGGAACTTTCAAGTTTTTTAAAAGAGAAGTGGTGTTTTCCATATCATTAATTTTAGCTATAATTTCATGCTTTTTTGCAAAACCAAGTATCAGTCATATAAATTTGGATACAATCATATTGCTTTTTGTGATAATGCTTATAGTGGAAATCCTTAAAAATCTGGCTGTTTTTGAGATTTTGGTTAGAAAGTTATTGGCTAAGATTTCCACCACACGCGGATTGGTGATGGTGCTGGTCTTCACTTGCCTTTTCAGCTCAATATTCATTACTAATGATGTTTCATTGATTATTTTTGTTCCGTTTTCAATTTTAGCTTTAATCAAAGTTGAAAGAGTTGACTTGATAATCTTGACAGTTTCATTGCAGACCATAGCTGCAAACGTTGGCTGCATGGTGCTTCCAATCGGAGCTCCCCACAATATTGTCATGCTGACTGTCTCAAACATTCCATTCGGGTCATTTTTCATGCTGCTTCTGCCATATGTTATGGTGTCAATCATATTTTTGGTAGTAATCTTGTTCTTTGCGCCAGCTGATGAAATCCACCTTCCGGAGATGAAAAAAGTTGATTTTACTCGTGAAAAATTCTTTAGAAGGGTGTTCCTAGGTGTGGATTACTTTTTGCTTCTGACTTTCATAGCGCTTTTCATCTTGATAGGCAACCTCGAGCACATTCCGTTTTTCAATTCTCTCTTCACAAAATCGATTGTTGGAAATGAGGTGATATGGGGAGTTATATCCTCACAAGTTATCTCCAACGTTCCTGCCGCAATGCTTCTAAGCGGATTCAGCACAAATTATGAAGCCATCATTGTTGGAATCAACATTGGCGGTTTTGGAACCCTAATCGCATCCATGGCAAATTTGATTTCATTTAAGATTCTTGTTCGTGAATTCGATTCGTTTAAGCTTAGATATCTTGGAGTGTTCACCGCATTGAATGTTGTCTTGCTTATAGTCCTTTTGGCGACTTACGTTCTCATCAATTAGAAAATGTTTTATTTTTATGAATTCAAAATTAATCTCATGAATGATTCTTTAAGGATGTATGATGATTTTTCCAATGTAGTTTCAAATGAGGAGAGCATTTCAACAGACTCAGTTTTGGATATCTTAAAGGAGTATTCCGGAAACATCTCCGTATTTGACTTGATGGCCGTTAATGCCGAAATGATTGAGGAGAGCAAATACGTGCAGGAAAACTACAAGCACAAAAGTCATGAGGTCTATGTCAAGTACTTCCTGGGTCGCATCAAGGATGTACATGGGGACAATAACACCTACGACCATGACATTGACAAGGAGGAGTTCATTGATGCAATTGCCACCTTGAAATCATACCACATTAACGAATCAGTAACATCCAAGACCAAATTTCCATTGATATATGGAATCATTTCAATTTACACCACTTTCATATTGGAGGAGCCGATTCATCCTGTGGGAACTCCATTCCCAGGATCTTTATATGTTGAGGAGCATGACGGCAAGTTTTACTGTCCTGTCAAGGATGCAAATCTGGAGTCTCCAAATGCGGTTTGCAAGATGTGCATCGCTGAGCAATTGGATTTTTAAGTGATAATATGCAGGAAAAACAGTTTAGATTCGCTGAAGAAAAGGACTTGACCTTGATTTTGGAATTCATTAAGGAATTGGCAGTATATGAGAAAATGCTTGACGAGGTTGTTGCAACCGAAGAGCTATTGAAGGAATGGATTTTTGATAAAAAAATTGCCGAGGTCTTATTCGTATTGGAGAAGGGCACTGAGGTCGGTTTCGCATTGTTTTTCCATAACTTTTCAACATTTCTTGGAAGGGGTGGAATACATCTTGAAGACTTGTATGTCAAGCCCGAATATCGTGGTAATGGATACGGGAAGGCTTTAATAAAAGAATTGGCTTCAATTGCATGCCAAAGGGGTTGTGGCAGATTGGAATGGTCATGCCTTGACTGGAACCAGCCAAGCATTGACTTTTATCGCTCACTCGGTGCAGAGTCCTTGGATGAATGGATAGATTTCAGGGTTTCCGGTGAGACTTTGGACAATCTCGCTGAAAAATAACATATTTTTCTTTTTTTAAACATGCTTATATCCTAAAAAAACCAAAAATTATATTTGTATTTAATGAGGTTTTTAATATGGCTAATAAAAATGTTGAATTGATGAGAGGAGAGCCTGAAATAGCTGTCCGCAAACTTGCAATTCCAATCATGATATCAATGCTTTTGACAGCATCATACAATATTGTTGACGGTATCTGGGTTGCGGGGCTCGGTCAGGCAGCTATTGCAGGAATTGGTTTTGTAACACCGATATTCATGATCTTAAACGGTGTAAGTGTCGGACTTGGAAATGGTGCTACAAGCAGTATTTCACGTGCGGTGGGCGCTAAAAATCATGAAGGCGCCAGCAAGTCAGCAACACACTCTCTTTTGATATTTTTAGTGGCATCAATTTTATTGACCATACTTTTGCTTTTAATTCAGGAACCTCTGCTTAAGGCATACGGTGCAAGCGGACAATCATTGGTTGAGGGTATCAAGTACGGTACTCCATTGTTTTTAGGTCTGTTTGCGTTCATGTTCGCTAACGGTGGAAGCGGAATCCTTCGTGGTGAAGGAGACATGAAAAGGGCCATGTATGCTATGATAGTGTCAGTTGTATTGAACTTTGTTTTGGATCCTGTTTTCATCTATATGATGAACTTGGGTTCAGCTGGAGCATCCCTTGCAACAATTGTGAGTTCTGTCGGTTCAGCCATTGTCATCATGTATTGGATTTTAGTTAAAAAGGATACTTATGTGGATGTTCATCTTAAAGGATTCAAATTTGAGTCTGATGTTGCAAAGGATATCTTAAAGGTGGGAATTCCTGCATCATTGGACATGTTCATGATGTCACTTGCAATGAGTTTCTATTTGGTGTTCATCTCATCAGTCGGCGGTGAATATGGTATTGCTGCATTCACATCAGGTCAAAGATTATACTTATTTGGTATAATGCCGTTGACAGCTATCGCTAGTGCGGTTGCAGCAGTCAGCGGAAGTGCATTCGGTGCTAAAAACTGGGAATACCTGAACAGGACACATCTTTACGGAACCAAATTCGCAATGATTTTTGCTGTTGCAATCATGCTTATTCTGGTCATATTCGCACCGCAACTGTCATTGATATTTGCATACACTCCAGAAACCGCCCCGTTGATTCCGGAAATCACAAACTTCTTGAGAATTGCCTGCTTCGGTTTGCTTTTGGTAGGTATAGGAATGCCTTCAAGCTTCTTGTATCAGGGAATCGGTCGTGGAACAACTGCCCTTGCATGGACTATAATTCGTGAGTTGATTTTTACCGTAAGTTTCACTTACCTGTTCGGTATAGTTATGGGAATGGGATTGGCCGGTATTTGGATTGGTTTGGCTGTAGGTAGGATTCTCGCATCCATTTTAAACTTCACTTATGCCAGATACACAATTAAAAAATTAAAAACAGTTTTGAATTAGATGAATAATCATTCATCTAACAAATCGGCGACCTTGTTTGCAATGAACACGCAGCAGTCGACACATATTGACTTGTCATCACCATTATTTGTTAATTTTCCGCAGCAAACGCTTCCATACTCTTCTTTAAATGTGTTGAAAATCTCTTTAGCGTTAGCTTTGATTTCGGCAGGATCATCATTTAGAATTCCGTTTGCCATCAATGCCCCGGTAACAGCACCGCAGGTTCCTTCATCAAATGTTCCACCCATTCCGCCTGCAAATCCGCATGCCAATTTGACCATTTGCTGTTGAGTGATATCTGCACCGGCGGTTTCACAAAGTCCCATCAAGGTTGACTCGGAACAGCTTTTGAATGTTCTGTAATCTCTGATTTTTTCCTCTAGAATTTGTTTGTCAAGTTTCATAATGCAATCTCCTAATTAATTATATTAATTAAGAATTTTAAATAATTACTTATTAAAAGATTAGGTGATAAAAATTATACATCCAAGACCAAGTCCAATCGCTGCTACTCTTTACACTTTAAGAGACATGAATGTTGATGTTATTATAATGCATGGGCCTACCGGCTGCTGCTTTAGAACAGCAAGGCTTTTAGAAAGTGATGGCGTTCGCGTGGTTACCACTGGAATGTCAGAAAATGACTTTATATTAGGTGCCGGTGAAAAGCTGGTTGAAACCTTGACAGAGGCTTATGAGGCTTTCGAACCGAAACTGATGGGAATCGCTGGTACTTGTGCCAGTATGATTATCGGTGAGGATTTAAAGGAAGCCATTGCAACTGCAGATTTGCCATGCACCGTCATTCCTGTTGAGTCTCATGGAGGGTCTGGTGAAGGTGACAACACCGTTGGAGCTATCATGGCGTTGGATGCGGCTGTGGAGGCAGGTGTAATTCCACCTGAAGAGTCAGAAAGGCAAATTGAAATGCTTGAAAAGGCAACAGAAGTTGAAAAGACCCGTGGAATGGCGCAAGGTAAATACATCAAGCCAAACTTCGGTGATTCAAAAGAGGCCGTTGCAAAAACTGTTGTAAATGCCTTAAAAGATGGCAAAAATGTTGCATTTGTATTGAATGTTAAAAAGGAAACCTCATATTTGTTCGCGGATATCATTAACTTTGATTTTACTGAAATCAATCCTGATAACAAGCCTATTTTTGTGGCCAACCTGGATGAAAACATAGGCCTTCCAAGAATCAGGCAGCATGCAGTCAACATTAAGGAGCAACTGGATATTGAACCTGATTTCATCACAGGAGGTCTTGACGAGTATCCGATAACTGCTGACAATGCTGCAGAATACTTGAAGGATAAGGATTTGGATTTGATTGTAGTGTTCGGTGTTCCACATGCATTTCCAATTGAGGACTTTGACGTAGAGTCAGTTGCAGTAACAGACGGTCCACGTTTGGTGGAACCTCTCAGAAACTTGGGATACACTCATGTTGTGGCGGAACTTGACGCACATTCAAAAACTCTTGGTGTTGATGAGATTGTATTTTCAGACTTCGGTGGAATGATCAGATCAGTTATTGGGTGGTTAAACGAATGATTACAATTATCGATTATAAAAGCGGAAACCTAAAAAGCATTTCAAACGGATTTAGGAAGATTGGCGCTGATTATCAAATAAGTGATGATAAGGAAGTCATTGCAAATAGTGATTATTTGGTGTTGCCTGGTGTAGGAGCATTTGGAAGCGCAATGGAAAATCTAAAGCCATTTGAAGATGTCATTCACGAGCATGTAAATGACGATAAGCCCTTCTTGGGAATTTGTCTTGGCCAACAGGTACTGATGGGCTCAAGTGAGGAGTCAGTTGGCGTTGAAGGATTGAATTTGTTCAATGGTCATGTAGAAAGATTGCCTGAAGGCGTGAAGATACCTCATATGGGATGGAATAAATTGGATGTCCGCAATGATTCACCGATATTGGAAGGAATCGATGGTGAATACTTTTATTTTGTTCATTCTTATCATGTAATTCCTGATGATGAAAAAATCATCGCAGGCACATGTGACTATGGTGGAGAGGTTGTTGCAAGTTTGTCTCAAAACAATTTATTCTCAACACAATTCCATCCAGAAAAAAGCGGTAAGGCAGGATTGAAAATCCTAAAGAATTTCACTAACTTGGAGATATAAAATATGGATATAGAAGGATTTGTAAGAGCTAGGATAGACGATTACTCATATGATGATTTGGCAGAGATTCTAGCGGTACGCATAAGAGAATACAAGAAGATATCAGAGGAAAACTCTGTTGAAATGGCAAAGGCTGTAATTGACGAAGTGTCTACTACCTTGAAGTTGCAGGAAAGCGATGATGAATTCTTAAAGGAAATAGCCAATGTCAATAAGGCTGACGTATTGATGGGTGAAATGGGAGTCGGATCCCGTGGGGCAGGAGACTTCTTTGTTCACAGAAAAATTGCAGAGATTGTTGCCTCAACAGACACCGCATCATTGGTCAATCCGTCCGAACAGGACGATGGTGGTGTTGTAAAGGCACCGGTCAACAATGATGAGGTTTACATTACCACTGCAGTCGATGGAATCCACTCAAGATTAAGTGAGTATCCATTTTTAGGTGGTTTTCACGTTACAAGAGCTACTTTAAGGGACGTATGTGTTATGGGGGCTGACCCTGTGGCAATATTGAGCGACGTTCACCTGGCCGATGACGGTGATGTTGCAAAAATATTTGACTTTACCGCAGGTGTTGCAGCAGTGTCAGAGCTTGTTGACGTTCCAATCGTAGCAGGAAGTACATTGCGTGTCGGAGGAGACATGGTTTTAGGTGACAGGTTCGTTTCAGCCGTTGGTAGTGTTGGAGTGTCAGCTTATCCACCAACTGCAAGAAAAGGAGCAACCGATGGGGATGTAATCCTTTTAACTGAAGGTTCAGGTGGAGGAACAATCACAACAACTGCACTCTACAACGGTTTCTTTGATGTTGTATGGGATACAATGAACGTTAATTTCGTTCAGGCATCACATGCACTGTTTGAAGCTGATTTGGTCAAGGACATTCATGCAATGACTGACGTTACCAATGGAGGATTGCGTGGAGACGCTCATGAAATATCTAACACAACTGGTGTTGGGCTTGAGTTTTATGAGGAAAACATCAGAAAAATGGTGGCTCCAAATGTATTGAACATGCTTGAAACATTAAACATCGACCCGTTGGGAGTTTCAACTGACTCATTAATGTTAATCGCTCCTCCGGAAATCGTTGGAGATATCAAAAAGGCAGTTGCAAAATATGATGTGGCAATATCTGAAATAGGTGAAGTAAACACTTCCGGCGAGCCAATTTTAATTAAGGAAGACAATTCAACCGAAAAATTGGTTCCATTGTTCAGGGAAGCGGCATATACCAAAATCAAGAAACTGGTTGGTGAAACAACTCCTGAAGGCTTTGAATTGATGAAAGAAAAAGTTCAAAGGGCTTCAGATGCGGCAATTGCCAAAAAGGAAAAAGTCATTGAGCATATTCGTTCAAATTAATATTTAAATTTTCTTGAAGTGCGGTTTTACACAAAATCACACTTTCACACTTTACTATTTTTTATAAATTTTAAAATCTAACTTTAGCTCATGTTAGATAATAAGGGATCTTTTTATATACTCGATGCTATTCTTGCAATATTTTTACTTTTAATCGTGTTTTTAGTAATCAATACTGCCATTTCCCTTCCTCCAGCTGATTACTCCTATGAAAGTAAGGATATAAGAACTGCACAGGATGTAATGGAATTGTTGGGTGGAAAAGTAGGATTTGACGACAACACTTTTTTTAGCGAGATATCAGAAATTCTCGAAGACGGTAAAAATTCAAAGGAATCAGTAAGGGAAGTTTCAAAAATTTCAAAAGATAAGTTAAAGTCATACAATCTTAAAAATTACAGGCTAACGGAGAACAATGTTTTAAACGGTGAGGTGTTGGCGTCTAGTGGAGATTATGAAAAAGCAAGTGATGTTGATGTTGCTACAAGGGATTGTGGCGACTATTCATATACATTGTCAATATGGTAATTATTAAATACTATAAAAAATATATAATTAATTGTTATCTTATTTTGTTTAGCCCTGGTGGTGTAGTTTGGATAACACATGGGACTGCGGATCCCATTCCCCGGGTTCAAATCCCGGCCAGGGCATTATAATTTCCGTGATTATTATGTTAAATGCTAATACTTATGTTACATCTCAAAAGGGTATTGGTGGAACTATTAGAAACCAATATGAAGATTTTTATGTTGAAGAAATTCCTGAAATCATCCCATCCGGTGAAGGTCCTAACATTTATGTATGGATTGAAAAGCTTGGAAGGACCACTTTAGATGTCGTTTTAGACATTTCCCGTGATTTGCACATCTCAAGAAAGAGAATGGGATTTGCAGGAATGAAGGATAAGAAGGCTTTAACTCGTCAATGGATTTGTATTGCAAATATGGATTCAGAAGCTCAAATGCAACAGGTTAAGGACTTGGATATCTATAAGACTGATTTTTTAAAAGTTGTTCGTGGCCGTAAAAAGCTCAGAATGGGACAGCTCAAGGGAAACAAATTTAGAATCCTAATCAGAGACTTGGATGACATTGAATCCTCAGCAGACACTGCAAATGAAGTCTTGAAAGAGTTGGAAACAACTGGAGTTCCTAATTACTTTGGTTGGCAAAGGTTCGGTAAGCCAAGAACCAACACCCACCTTGTCGGGGAGGCTCTGATTGAAAATGACCTTGAAAAGGCTGTGGGAAGATATATCGGAAACCCTTCAGAGGAAGAGCATGAGGAAAATCAAAAGGCAAGACAGGCATATGATGATGGAAACCTTGAAGAGTCCCTGAACCTTATGGGCAAGGGAATGAGATATGAAAAGATGATGATTCGCGAGTTGATCAAGGATTCCAAAAAAGGAGAATTGACCGAAAAGTCATATAAGAATGCATTACATGCACTCCCAAAGCCACTTCAAAGGATGTTTGTTCATGCCTATCAATCATATTTATTTAATGAGGCAGTAAGTAATAGGGTTGCAATGGGAATTGATAAATACATTGAGGGAGATATCATTATTGACACAGAAGAACATATTGTCTATGACAAAACTCCTGAAGAGTATCAGGAATTGATGGATAATTTTGAAGTCAATCCGACTTGCCCTTTATATGGTACTAAAGTTCCTTATGCTGGCGGTGAAGTTGGCGTCATGGAAGAGAATGTATTGAAAAATTATAATTTGGAAAAAAGTGATTTTGAAGTTCCAAAAATGCCACGTTTAGGAAGCCATGGTCTCAGGAGGTCCATGAGATTCCAGGTATGGGATGCATCAGCAACACCGACCGATGATGGCGTTTTATGTGAGTTTTCAATAAATAAAGGATCTTATGCTACTGCAGTTTTAAGAGAAATCATGAAAAAAGATGTAGTTTAGGTGATAAAATGGTTTTATGTCCAGATTGTGGAAAAGAAGTTCCAGATGCAAAATTCTGTAATAATTGTGGAGCGAAACTTCCAGAAATTGAAGAAAATGATGTTGTTGTAGAGGAACCTGTTGAAGAAGTAGTTGAAGACGTTGCTGTTGTTGATTCAACTGACGATGAAATTGATGATGTTGTCGATGTGGCTGTTGTTGATTCAACTGTCGATGTTGTCGAAGAGGAACCTGCTGATGATTCAACCGAAGAAGAAATTGAAGTAAATGCTTCTAAAGATACTAAATTCTGTTCCAATTGTGGAACTGAAGTCAGCATTGAAACATCTTTCTGTCCAAAATGTGGATTTAAGTTAACTCAAGAGGAACAAACCAAGTTCTGCCAATCTTGTGGTCAAAAAATAAACATTAATGCGGAAATTTGCCCTCACTGTGGCGTAAGGGTTGCAAACATTCGTGGAGTTGAAGAGAAAAGTGTTGTTCTATCAGCTATTTTAAGCTTTTTATTCCCTGGATTGGGTCATTTGTATATTGGATTGACCAAAAAAGGAATATCATTTATTATTGCTTATATAGTATCAGCAATTCTTATATTTTTATTAATTGGAATAGTCTTAGTTATAGTTGTATGGCTTTGGGCTTTAATTGACAGTATAAAATCAACTGAAGCTATTAATAAAGGGGAATTTGTTGAAGATAAATTATTCTAATCTTATGGTGATTTGATGATTGAATGTAGAAATATTGCAAAAGGAAAAGGAAAAGGTGAATTGATTGTTTCATCAGAACCTATCAGTTTTTTAGGAGGAGTCAATCCTGATACTGGTGAGATAATTGATCCGAATCATGAATTGAAAGGAGAAATCATTAAGGACAAGGTATTGTTTATTCCTGGTGGAAAAGGTTCCACTGTAGGGTCATATGTGATTTTTCAAATGATGAAAAATGGCACTGCTCCTGCAGCTATAATCTGCTTAAGTGCAGAACCGATTATTGCAACAGGAGCGATAATGTCTGACATTCCATTGGTGGACACACCTGCTCAAATTAAGGATTTGACCAATGGAACATTGGTTGAAGTTGATGGAACTAATGGAACAATAGAAATTTTATAAATGTGGTAATATGCAAACCCTAATTGAAAACGTAAACATTATAAATCCATTTGAAGATGTGAAAACCAATCAAAATGTATTGATTGAAGGCAATTTGATAAAGGAGATTTCATCAAGCAAGATTAAGGCAGATAATGTCATTGATGGTGAAGACAATTATTTGCTTTCAGGATTTATTGACTGTCACACCCATATTTTTGCTAAAGGATTCCATAAGGAAGAGAACATGGCAAATCCATTGGGTCTACATTTTTATAATGCCGTACCCCATTCATTGCAGACAATAAATGCGGGTGTTACAACAATTAGGGATTGCGGATCTGCCGATTTAAGTTTTAAATTGGCTCAACAACGTAAATTATTCACAGCCCCAAAAATACATCTCTCCATCACTCCTTTGGTGATGACAGGTGGTCATTTTGACTTGCTGTTGCCTTCAGGTTGGGATATGGAGATAATCTATCCTGGTTTTCCAAAGGGAAGATGTGACGGTGTGGAGGAAGTCTTGAAAAAGACTCGTGAGGTAAAAAGGGCTGGTGCTGATTTTATTAAGGTAATGTGCAGTGGAGGGGTATTGACAACAAATTCCTCACCTGAGTTTGCACAGTTCAACAAGAAGGAACTTAAAACAATTGTTAATGAAGCCAGTGCTAATGACATGAAAGTTTCTGCTCATTGTCATAGCTTAAAAGGGATGAACAACTGTATTGATGCAGGATTTTCATCTATTGAACATGGAACATTCATAGATAGAAAAACCTCTAAAAGGATGGTTGAAAATAATGTAAGTCTTGTTCCTACATTATTGGTTCATCAGTTCCTGTATGAGAACGGTTTTCCTGCTTGGGATAATTATGCCGCAGAAAAAACAGCAAAACTAAAAGAAATCGTCAAAGTTCACAAGGAAAACATCCAAGTAGCATATGAGGAAGGAGTTAACATATTGATGGGAACAGACAGTGGTGTGATTCCTCACGGACACAACCTTGAGGAATTGATTCACTTGACTGATATAGGTATGTCTGAAGAGGAAGCCATTGCTTCAGGAACCGTTAAGGCAGCCAAATATTTAGGATTCGAAAATTTGGGTCTTGTTCGTGAAAACTATGTTGCTGATTTGATATTGGTTAATTCCAACCCATTGGAAGATATTAGCGTTTTAAGTGATAATGAAAATATTTTAAAAGTTATTCAGGATGGTTTAGTGGTAAAATGAAATTGATGATTGACACTAAAGAATGCATCGGATGTGGGCAGTGCAAATCCGTCTGCATTCGGGATAATATTGAAATTGATGATGTTGCTTACGAAACAGGAAGCAATTGCTTCGAATGCGGTCATTGCATGGCAATATGTCCGACAAAGGCTGTAACCCTTAAGATATTCAAGGGCCGTGAGGACAAGATTGTAGATTACAATCCGAAAGACCTTCCAGTGAGTTACAGTGATATGTTGCAATTTTTAAAGCAAAGAAGATCAATTCGCTGGTTTAAAAACAAGAAAATTGATAAGGACACTTTTAATAAATTATTGCAAGGTGCTTATTATTCTCCATCTGCACAAAATGAGCAGGATGTTGAATTTGTTGTTTTGGACAATAGGCTCAATGACTTCATGAAACATGTCTATAATATCATTAAGGTTGAAGAGGAAGAGTTCTTCAGAATCAAACAGTTCGGTGATTATATTCGAGACAATTCCATAAAGGAATATCATCCTCTGTTATGGTCCGGTCAACAATTGATTTTGACATTTTCAACCGATAAGACAAGTGCGGTCATTGCAAATACTCGCTTGGAATTGCTTGCCTACTCATTAGGGCTTGGAGGATTTTATTCACTGTTCATTCTCAAGGCGGATGAGATAGATCATGACAAACTGATGGAATTTTTCCCTGGAATCGATAAGAACAAGCACATGTACTCTGCTTTCATTATCGGATATCCTAAAAAGCATTTTAAAAGGACAATCCCTCACAAGGATATTAACGTTAAATTCATGTAGAAAAACATTAGAGCTGTTTTTCTAATTGTCTTATTTTTTTTACAATAGATTTTTTTGAGTATATTGTATATTTTTTGGTAAGTTTAGTGTTACCTAAACTTTATAAAATATGAGGTATAAAACTAGTTTCATATAATAGAAACGGTTGTGATAGTATGGTAAAGCATAAACATATGGATTTGCCAATAGAAGGAATGCATTGCGCTTCTTGCGTTTTAAGCGTAAATAAAACCTTTGGAAAAATTGAGGGTGTAGAAGACGTTGATGCAGATCTTGCCTCAAATAAATTACATATTACTGTAGACACTAAAAAGATTTCCTATGAAGAAATGGAAAAGCTAGTTAGGAACTTAGGTTTTGAACTTCATTCTGATGAAATGACAATTAGAATTCAAGGTATGCATTGTGCCTCATGTACGATGAATGTTGAGAATTTCTTGATACGATTAGATGGTATTTTTGATGTGAAAGCTGACTTGACAGCGCAAAATGCTAAAATAAGGTATGATTCATCTAAGGTGACTCTTGATGAAATCGAAGAGGTCATTGTTTCTTTGGGATTTGAGCTTTTGGGAGTTGAAGGCCAAACCGAGATTGATGAGGAAGCAATTTATAAACAAGACCTGAAAGAAAAACGCAATAGGATTATTGTAGGTTTAATTTTCTCAGCTATTCTTATGATTTTAATGTTCAGTGGTTGGGATCCTCTTATGGGACTCACTCATGGTCTTCATGAAGCCACTGGATTGCACATATCCTCAATGGGATTGCTTTCACTTATTGTTAGTATTGCACCTTTCTTATACGTTTCTTTACCTATCTTAAAAGCTGGAATCAACGGTTTAATGCATAAGAACTTGAACATGGATGTGATGTATTCAATGGGTATCTTGGTGGCATACATCTCAAGTATTTTCGGAACATTTGGCATTGTATTGGACCACACTTTCATGTTTTATGACTCAGCGGTAATGCTTCCTTCATTCTTGATGATTGGAAGGTATCTTGAAGCCAGGGCTAAGAAAAGAACTTCCGATTCCATTCGTGAATTGATTGGCCTTCAGCCAACAGTTGCAACAGCTATTGAGGTTGATGAAAACGGTGAGATAATATCTCAAAAAGAAGTTTCAATTGCAGACATCGTCCTAGACGATTTGCTGTTGGTAAAACCTGGTGAAAAAATACCTGTTGATGGGGATGTAGTTGGTGGCGAATCCTATGTGGATGAATCAATGATTAACGGTGAACCAATTCCTAAAGTTAAAAAAGACGGTGAAGAAGTCTTTGCAGGAACAATAAATCAGGATGGTGTTTTGCAAATCAAGGCCAAAAAAATCGGTAAGGAAACTGTCCTATCAAATATCATTCGTCTGGTTGAAAAGGCACAGTCATCAAGGCCTCCGGTTCAGAAATTTGCAAACACAATCGTTTCATATTTCATTCCGGTCATTCTGACAATAGCAATAGTTGTATTCCTAATATGGTATTTTGTGCTTGGTGCAACATTACTGTTCTCTTTAACATGTCTGATTTCAATTTTGGTGGTTGCATGTCCATGTGCATTAGGTCTTGCAACTCCAACAGCGGTCACTGTAGGTGTCGGTAGGGCTGCCGAATATGGAATATTGATTAAGAATGGGGACACATTGGAAAATGCAGGTCAAATCGATGTTGCCGCATTTGACAAGACCGGTACAATAACTGAAGGAAAGCCTGAAGTTGATGATGTTATTGCATATGACGGATCTGAAGATGACTTGATTAAGCTTGCAGCAAGCGTTGAGCAGAATTCCACTCACCCTATTGCAAAGGCAATCGTGAACAAGGCAAAAGAGTTGGATTTGAATCTTGACCAAACCTCTGCTTTTGAAAATGTGACTGGTAAAGGTTTGAAAGCTGAATTGAATTCAAGTGAGGTTCTTGCAGGTAATCTCGCATTGATGCAATCCTTTGATGTTGAGGTTTCATCTGAGGCTGTTGACAAGTATCATGAACTTGAAAAACTATCAAAAACCATTATATTCCTGGCACAGGACAAGCAGGTTAAAGGTATCTTAAGCCTATCCGATAAAATCAAGGCGAATTCCAAAAGGGCCATTGAAGAATTGCATAACATGGGTGTCAAAACTTACATGTTGACTGGGGACAATGAATCCACTGCGTTGAATGTTGCCCGTGAAGTTGGCATTGACAATGTTGAAGCGGGAGTTCTTCCTGAAAACAAGTTGGATATCGTAAAGCAAACTCAAGCAAACAACACTCGCAAGGTATTGTTTGTTGGTGATGGAATCAACGATGCTCCTGCGCTTACACAGGCAGACATTGGTGTTGCTATGGGAAATGGTACTGATATCGCTATGGAAAGCGGAGATATTGTTGTCATGGAAGGAGATTTGGAGAATGTTGTTGCTGCAGTGCAGTTTTCCAAAAAGGTAATGCGCAGAATCAAAGAAAACATCTTCTGGGCATTTGCATATAACTCAATCCTTATCCCAATAGCTGCAGGCGTTCTATATCCTGCATTCGGAATAACATTTGAACCGGCATTGGCAGGTCTTGCGATGGCGCTGAGTTCAGTAACAGTCATATCTCTTTCATTGATGCTTAAGAGATATGTTCCAGAAATAAAAAGAAGTAAAAATTAATTGATTACATAATCAATTAATTCAATTTTAATTTTTCCAAGTTTTGGTGCTAAGAAATTGTAGAACACTCCCATAAGGTAGAATTCAATAAATCCACTTACAAATCCGCCTATGACGCTACCAATAAGGGAAGGTAAATTTCCACCACTCACTAAAGAGATTATTGCAGTTATCAAACTTAAAATTCCTGTTATCACTGCAAACATTATTCCTAATTTTAATGGATCAATTGAGTCAATAGCAGTAAATCCATTTTCTTCACTTAAATTTAAGACTATTCCCCTACCTGATTTTGCCATAATGTTGAATATGTATGTTGCAATCAAAACAAACACAAATGTAATGATGAATACTCCAAAAATCATTATTAAAATTGTTGTTGGCTGGCTTATGAGATTCAAGAATTGATAAATTCCGTAAGCAAGTGCACTTTGGCCGGTATACATTAAAGTTTGAATCATTGAACTTAAAGTCAAAGGCAAAATGAATAATGACACTAGGTATAACAGGACAAATTGTATTGTCACGATTAATGAAACCATTGTAGCGGTTTCGCTAGTGGATATTTTGGCAATTTCATTTCCATCTTCTATTGCAATGGCAATTGTTTTCAGTTTTTTTGCAAGCACATTATATAAGAAACCTTGAAAAAAGTTATTATAGATTGAATACATCAATGCCCCAATGATTATGGTTGGAATCAAATAAATGATGATTCCCACTCCGTTAGGGACTGATGCACCAATGATAATAGAAAGGAGTATTGCAGCAATTATTGAAAATAACACTGCAATTCCAGTTGCCATTGTTGTAAAAGAAGACAATTCTATAGATTTTAATTCTTTTACATCAACCATCAAATCACCTAAAACCAGCTTTCTGATTTTTCAAGCAATTCATCGATAATTGTTGGAATGGATCCGATGTATGTGTGTGGGTCCATTATCTTGTCAACATCTTCTTGAGTTAAATATTTTTTAACTTCCTCATCTTCAAGGATTAATTCGCCGAGCAATAATTTTTCTTTGTTTGCCTTAATAGCGTTTTTCCTAACAATTCCGTATGCGGTTTGTTTTCCCATTCCTGCACGGGTGAGTTCAGCCATTAATCTTTCAGCCATGATTAATCCGTTTGTTAGATTGAGGTTTCTTTCGATGTTTTCATCGTAGAATACTAAATTGTTCATTAACTTGATTGTCAAGTTTAAGATGTAATCGGTTAAAATACAGCTTTCAGGGAACATGATTCTTTCACAGGAAGAGTTGGTCAAGTCCCTTTCGTGCCAGAGTGGATTGTTGTCAAGTGCTGCATTAACAAATGATTTGACAATCCTTGCAACACCACAGATTCTTTCTGCTGTAATTGGATTCATCTTGTGAGGCATGGTACTACTTCCAACTTGTTTTTCAGGATCAAAGAATTCGCCGACTTCCATGAGTTCGGTTCTTTGTAAGCTTCTGATTTCCAATCCAATCTTATCCAAGGTACTTGCTATGTTTGCAAGAACGCTGATGAATTCGACATGGTTGTCCCTTTGAACGACCTGGTTGGTTATTGTTGCAGCAGGTAATCCTAAGATTTCAGCAACAGTCTTGTGGATTTCCCAACCTTGTTCTCCTAAAGCAGCGGTTGTTCCTACAGCTCCATCCATCATTCCAACACAAACGTTTGCTCTTGCATTTTCCAATCTTACATATTGTCTGTGGAGCTCATCTGCCCAGATACCAAATTTCATACCGTAAGTGGTTGGGAGTGCATGTTGTCCGTGAGTACGTCCAATGCATACTTTCATCTTGTTTTCTTCTGCTAACTTGAGCATTATTTTGGTTAATCTCTCTAGTTTTTCTTCTAAAACATCAATTGAGTCACGAATGAGTAATGAATTTGAGCTGTCTACAATATCGTTTGAAGTAGCTCCAAAGTGCACGTATTCTCCTGCACCGTTTTCACATACTTCAGTAATTGATTTTGATAATGCTGCTATGTCGTGATTGGTTTCTGCTTCGATTTCTTTCATTCTTTCCAATTTCACATAATCAGTATTAGCTTTTGCAGCTATTTCGTCAGCGACTTCTTGAGGTATAATTCCAAGTTTTCCTTCAGCCTGTGCCAATGCGGATTCTACATCCAACATTCTCTGTAACTTATTCTCTTCTTCCCAAATTCTCTTCATTTCGGGAGTTCCATACCTAAATTCTATAGGGTGTATAGCCATTTTTAATCAACTCACAATATTATAAAAATATCATCTATTTTGTTCAATGTAGGATATTTTTTAAGAAACATTTATATTGTCTAATATAAAGATTTATTAATACTATTATTTAATAATAGGTGATTATTTGGAAACTAAAATAAGACAGTTTCGCCAAGAGAAAGGCATGACTCAACAAGAGTTGGCTGACCTGGTTGGTGTGACTCGTCAAACTATCAATGCTTTGGAGAATGCACGCTACAACCCTTCCTTATTATTAGCCTATAATATCGCTAAAATTTTGGGTAAACCGGCGATTGAAGATGTATTTGTCTTTGATGACTAAATCGAAATATTATTTACTACTATACTAGTGATAATTGGTATTGTTAACTAGATTATAGTATAAAATTTTTATTTTTTTTGATAAAATGTCTTTATTTAATGAAAAACTTAAAAATATTCATTTAAAAGAAGTATTGATATTAATTATTTGTTTATTTTTAATTCAATATGCTCTGAGTTATTTCAACATAGTTCATGTGGATTCATCTGTGATATATTTCTGCATAATTTTGTATTTTGTAGTCAAGCTCAGACCCAATTTTCCCGACCGAGATGATGTGGCGGAAGTTTTTTCGTTTGATTTGCTTAAATATGTCATTTTAATAGTTGTTATGAATATATTTTTATCTTATGGATTTTTATATCTCTCAGAGGTTATTATAAGGATATTTCCATCTTTTAATTTTATTTCAATTTTGGGAAATGTATCTAATTCAATAATTGGTTTTGGTTTGATTTCAACAGTTTTAATTTCACCTATTTCGGAGGAGCTTCTATTTCGTGGAGTATTCCTAAACAGGTTGAAGTTTGTTGTGCCTCCACTTTTTGCGATTTTAATATCCTCTCTATTGTTTGCTTCCTTGCATTCATATGGAAACATTATCTCCGCTTTCATTTTTGCCCTCTGTATGGCAATTTTATATGTTAAAACCGATAATATACTTGTTCCAATCTTTGCACACTTTTTAAATAATCTGATTGCTGAAATAGTTGTCTTTGTGGATTGCAATAATGTTTTATTCAACAATGGTAGTGTTATAATGTGTGTATCTGTACTTGCAGTCATATCTTTCATTGTAGTTTCTCATTCGATTATTAAAGAATTGAATAGTATTAAATAATAATAAATTACAATACTTTTAATATGGATTTAAAAAAAATTGGTATTGTTCTCATATTTTTAGGAATTGTTTTTACTGTGGCATTCATTGGCAATGATCAAGTCTTTGTTCCTGCATTGACAATCACCGTTTTGGGATTCTTCTTGACAGTTCTCGGATTTGTCATCGATATCAGAAAACAGAAAATCATAAATGACAGATTGGATGATGACATTGGAACTATTCTCCAGCCTTTAATTACCAAATATTCCAATTTAAATAAGCAATATAGGGCAGAGTATCAGGGTGAGGAATATGCTCAAAAAAGACTGCAGTTAAATAAGGATTTAGAACATGAAATAACTGAAAAATTGCCTTATTTGGAAAGCAGGGAAATTAAAAAGATTGTTATTCAATTCAGTAAAGAACAGGATAAGATGAATTGAATTTTTTTTCAAGATTTTTAAGAATGTACATTTTAATACAACAAGGTTTTAAATAGTACATTATATAAATTATTATTTGTGATAAAAATGTTTTCCCCAAGTTTAGAAGAAGTAAAAGAAATCGCAAAAAATGAAGAATATAGGAGAATACCTATATCATATGAATTGTTTTCAGATATAGCGACTCCAATAGAAGTTTTAAGAATTCTAAAAGGCATTAGTAAACATACATACATGCTGGAAAGTGTGGAGGATTCACAAAAATGGGGAAGATACAGCTTTTTAGGTTTCGATCCGCTTCTTGAGTTCACATGTCAGAATGGAATCGTCAAGATTAGGGGTGATTCCGACTTTGAAAAGCTGACTGATGATGAAGTGACAATTGAAACTGACAATCCCAGTGACATAATTAAGGATTTGGTTTTAAAAAACAAATCTCCAAAATTAGAAAATTTACCACCGTTTACAGGAGGGTTCGTGGGGTATTTTGCATATGATTATATAAAATACTCCGAACCCACCTTAAATTTGGATGCCGAAAATCAGGACCAGTTCAAGGACATTGATCTGATGCTGTTCGATAAGGTAATTGCATTTGATAACTTCAAGCAGAAAATCGTAATCATCACAAATATGAAAACCGATGATTTGGAGAAAAATTACAATAATGCATGTGATGATTTAAAGGAAATTGCCAACTTGATTAAAAACGGTAAAAAGACAGAAATTGAACCATTAAAATTAAAATCTGACTTTAAACCGGTGTTTTCACGTGAACGCTTCTGTGACATGATTGAAAAAGCCAAAAATTACATTTACGAAGGAGATATCTTTCAGGTTGTTCTCTCAAATAAAATTGAAGCGGATATTTCCGGAAGTTTATTTGACACTTACAGGGTTTTAAGAACAACCAATCCTTCTCCTTACATGTTTTACTTTTCAAGTAATGACATTGAAATTGCAGGGGCTTCTCCTGAAACATTGGTTAAATTGACAGATAATCAACTTTACACATTTCCATTGGCGGGAACAAGGCCCCGTGGAAAAACTGAGGAAGAGGATCTGGCGTTAGAGATGGAATTGTTGTCTGATGAAAAGGAATTGGCGGAACACAACATGCTAGTTGACCTGGGCAGGAATGACATCGGAAGAATTGCAGAAATCGGATCTGTTCATGTGGATAAATATCTTTCAATCGAAAGATTCTCACATGTGATGCACATAGGCTCAACCGTCAGCGGAAAACTAAGAAGTGATTTGGACCCTCTATGTGCCATAGATTCAATTTTGCCTGCAGGAACATTGTCAGGAGCCCCGAAAATAAGGGCTTGTGAAATCATCAATGAGCTTGAAGACAACAAGAGAGGAATTTATGGCGGCGCAATTGGCTATGTTGACTTGAGCGGAAACATTGACACCTGCATTTCAATTAGAATAGCATTTGCACGTAACAGTAAGGTGTTCATTCGTTCAGGTGCGGGAATTGTGGCTGACAGTGTACCGGATAATGAGTTTGATGAATGTTTAAACAAGGCGGCAGCAGTAATAAACGCTTTGAAAATTGCGGATGGTGGATTAGAATGATTCTTCTGATAGACAACTACGACAGCTTTTCATATAATTTATACCAATTGATTGGTGAAATCAATCCTGATATTAAAGTTTCAAGAAACGACAAGATAACAATTGAAGAAATTAAAGACTTGAATCCCGAATGCATTATTCTGTCTCCGGGACCTGGAAAACCTGAAGATGCGGGAATATGCATTGACATCGTCAAGGAATTCCATGATAAAATACCAATTTTGGGTGTTTGCTTGGGCCATCAGGCAATATGCACTGCATTTGGGGGCAATGTTTCATATGCAAAAAGACTGATGCATGGAAAGTCATCCGAGATCTCATTGGATTATGATTACCTTTTCAAGGGACTTCCAAGCCAGATAAGTGTTGGCAGGTATCATTCATTGAGTCTTCAGAAGGACACATTGCCTGATGATTTGGAGATTATTTCCAAGGCAAAAGATGACGGAGAGATAATGGCAGTAAAGCACAAGGACTATAACGTTTATGGATTACAATTCCATCCGGAATCCATTTTAACTTCCGATGGATTAACAATAATGCAAAATTTCTTAGAAAAAGTCGAAAGAGGCATACAATGATTAAAGAAGCAATATTAAAAGTATATCAGCATGAAGATTTAACTTATGAAGAGGCTTACCAAACTATGGATGAAATCATGAGTGGTGAAGCAAGTGAAGTACAGATGAGTGCTTATTTGACCGCAATGTCCATGAAAGGAGAAACAATTGAGGAGATTACGGCATCTGCAGAAGCGATGAGGGCACACTGTGTAAGATTATTAAACGATAAGGAAGTTTTGGAAATTGTCGGAACTGGTGGAGACGGTTCAAACACGTTTAACATATCAACAACATCATCAATTGTAATATCTGCGGCAGGAGTTCCTGTAGCTAAACACGGAAACCGTTCAGCTTCAAGCAAATGTGGTGCTGCTGATGTATTGGAAGAATTGGGGGTTAACATTTACATCGAACCTGAAAAGAGCATTGAATGCTTAAGGGAAATTAATCTCTGTTTCCTTTTTGCTCAAAACTACCACCTTTCAATGAAATATGTTGCAGGTGTGAGAAAGGAACTTTCAATAAGAACAATATTCAACATTCTAGGACCTTTGACAAATCCTGCAGGTGCAACAATGCAAGTTTTGGGAGTCTATGAAAAAGAATTAGTAGAACCTTTAATCAATGTATTAAATAATTTAGGTGTTAAATCAGCAATATCAGTTTACGGTATGGATGGTATGGATGAGTTTTCCGTCAGTGATAAATCATTTGTCAGTGAGCTTAAGAATGGCAGGACAAGAATTTATGAGGTTTTGCCGGAAGACTTTGGATTTGAATTGGCATCTAAAAGTGATCTGGTTGGTGGAGATGCGAAGGAAAATGCAGAAATTACCTTGTCAATCTTGAATGGTGAAAAAGGTCCGAAAAGAAATGCCGTATTGTTAAACTCTGCAGCAGGATTATACGTTTCCGGAAAAGTGGATTCCTTACAGGAAGGTGTCAAATTGGCTGAGGAGCTAATAGATTCCGGTCGTGCATTGGAACAACTGGAAAAATTCATTGAATTTACAAATAGATGATTATTATGTTGGATGAAATCGTTGAAAAAACCAAGGAAAGGGTGGAATTAGCAAAGGGAATTATTTCATTGGATGATTTGAAAAATGAGGTTTCTTTGATGGAAATTAACGAAGAATTTCCATTCAAAAAGGCTTTGAGTGGGGAAGATATATCCATCATTGCGGAGGTAAAGAAGGCTTCTCCATCTAAGGGGCTGATTGCTGAGGATTTTGATTATTTGGCTATTGCAAAAGATTATGAGGCTGCAGGGGCTTCTGCAATTTCAGTATTGACTGAGCCATACTTTTTCATGGGGTCCGATGAGTACTTGTCTGAAATTGCAAAAAATGTTAATATTCCGGTTTTGAGAAAGGATTTTGTCATTGACGAGTACATGATTTGGGAGGCTAAAGCATTGGGCGCTTCAGCTATTTTGCTAATAGTTTCCATTCTTGATATCGTGCAGCTTAAAAAATATTTGGATTTGGCTCATGATTTGGGTCTTTCAGCTATTGTGGAGACTCATGACAGTGAGGAAATCATGCGTGCAATGACAGTTGGTGCTGAAATTATTGGTGTCAACAACAGGAATCTCAATGATTTTACTGTGGATATTGAAAACAGTATCAACTTACGTAGATGTGTTAGTGGTGATGTCATATTTATTTCAGAAAGTGGAATTAAAACAAAGGAAGATGTCACCAGGTTAAAAGAAAATGATGTTGATGCAGTTTTAATTGGCGAAACTTTAATGAAAAGTGATGATAAGAAGGCTATGATTTCGGAGTTGAAAAATGGTTAAAATCAAAATCTGTGGTTTGAAGAGATTGGAAGACATTGAAATAGTAAATAGATATAATCCTGATTATGTAGGATTTGTGTTTGCAAATACAAAAAGATATGTTTCTCATGAACTGGCAAGGCAATTGAAAAATAATTTGAACTCAAACATAATGTCTGTGGGTGTTTTTGTGGATGCTCCTAAGGAAGAAATTTTGGAATTGTTTAATGAGGGAATAATTGAAATTGCACAACTTCATGGAACTGAAAGTGAAGACTATATAATTGATTTAAAAGAAAATACAAATAATGAACTGAAAATCATTAATGCTATTGAGATGTCAAATGACACAGATTTGTTAGAATATGATTCATCAAATGCTGATTACTTATTGTTAGATAGTGGTAAAGGCAGTGGAAAAACCTTTGATTGGCGTTTAATCAGAAAAGATTTAAAAAAAGAATTTTTCCTTGCTGGAGGATTAAATAATTTAAATATCAGGCAGGCTGTTGATGAATTCAATCCGTATGCTGTGGATTTAAGTTCAAGCCTTGAAGTTAATGGATTTAAAAATGAAGATAAAATAAAAGAGATAATGGAGATAATAAATGAGTAAAGGAAGATATGGAGAATATGGGGGTCAATACATATCTGAAACGTTAATGAACGAATTGATCTATTTGGAAGAGCAATATAATCATTATATGAATGACCCAGATTTTATAGAAGAGTTAAATACATTGCTTAAAGAATATGCCGGAAGGCCATCCTTGTTATATTATGCCGAAAGAATGACCGAAGACCTTGGCGGGGCAAAAATCTATTTGAAACGTGAAGATTTAAACCACACAGGAGCCCATAAAATCAACAATGTGTTAGGACAAGTTTTACTCGCTAAAAAGATGGGCAAAACAAGGGTAATTGCAGAAACTGGTGCTGGTCAACATGGAGTTGCGACAGCCACTGCCGCTGCACTATTGGACATGGAATGTGAAGTTTATATGGGTGAAGTCGATACAAAAAGACAAGCATTGAATGTTTACCGTATGGAACTTCTTGGAGCAAAAGTCAATCCGGTCAAATCAGGTACAAAAACACTTAAGGATGCAGTAAATGATGCATTCAGGGATTGGATTGCAAGAGTTCATGACACTAATTATGTAATAGGATCCACAATGGGGCCTCATCCATATCCTCAAATGGTTAGGGATTTCCAAGCTGTAATCAGTGCTGAAGCCCGTGAACAGTTCCTTGAAAAAGAGGGAAGACTTCCAAATGTTGTTTTAGCATGCATTGGTGGTGGAAGTAATGCGATGGGTGCATTTTATAATTTCATTGATGATGAGGATGTGAGGTTAATAGGATGTGAAGCTGGAGGTAAGGGAATAGACACTCCATACAATGCAGCCGCATTGACTAAAGGTAAAATTGGAATATTCCATGGAATGAAATCAATATTCAATCAGGGAGACTATGGTCAAATTGCACCTGTTTATTCAGTTTCTGCAGGGCTTGACTATCCGGGTGTCGGCCCTGAACATGCCTATTTGAGAGATATTGGAAGAGCAGAGTATGTTCCAGTCACAGACGAGGAGGCGGTTGGGGCATTTGAATACTTGTCTAGAACAGAAGGTATCATTCCTGCTATTGAAAGCGCTCATGCGGTAGCTTATGCAATGAAATTGGCTCCAACAATGGATAAAGATGATATAATCATGATTTGCTTATCTGGAAGAGGAGATAAGGATGTAAGATCAATTGCGGAATACAGGGGAGTTGAATTAAATGAGTAAGATAGCGAATGCATTTAAAGATGACACTTCATTTATTGGTTTTTTAACTGCAGGGGACCCAACAATAGACAAAACAGTCGAATTCATTCTAGCAATGGAAGAGGCCGGTTGTGATTTAATAGAAATTGGAATTCCATTTTCAGACCCTATGGCGGAAGGTGTCGTTATACAAGATGCTAATGTAAGGGCTTTAAAGCATAATACAACAACTGATGATGTATTTGACATTGTTCGCCGTGTTCGTGAAAAAACTGATGTTCCTTTGGTCTTTTTGACTTATATCAATCCTGTTTTCTTTTATGGATATGAGGAATTCTTTAAAAAATGTAATGAGTTAGGTGTGGACGGAATAATCGCTCCTGATTTGCCATATGAAGAAAAAGGGGAAATTGCAGATATCGCACGCAAATATGATGTTGATGTAATTTCATTGATTGCTCCAACTTCCAAACAAAGAATTCAGATGATTGCAAACGATGCTACTGGATTCATATATGTTGTATCATCATTGGGTGTCACAGGAATGAGATCAGAAATCAAGACTGATTTGAATGCGATTTTAGAGGATATTCGTGAAGTTACTGATTTGCCGTTGGCAGTTGGATTCGGTATCAATACTCCAGAACAAGCAGGTAAAATAGGTAAAATCGCCGATGGAGTCATTGTTGGCAGTGCAATTGTAAAAATCATTGAAGAATATGGTGAAGATGCAGTTGAACCTATTAAAGAATATGTTTCAGCAATGAAAAAAGCGTCAAATGAATAATTGAATGACTCTTTCAAAAACTTTGTTGATTTTCAAAATCCTTTTTGCGATTGTCATTCCAAATGAGATCTCTGCGATAGATTCGTTTTAAAACGCCTCGTTTGGTCTTGAATGTTCGTTTTCTTGATTTTGGCATTGTTTTTTG